>DAOLLE010000176.1:0-6750 GCA_035331205.1 Burkholderiaceae bacterium | reverse complement strand
GCGGGCAGTTCTGCATCGCAGGCGACTTGGACTTCGTGACCTCGGCCTGACGGCCTTGGCGCACGAGCTGGTTGATCGTGGGCATGGGTAACTTGTTCCCGTTTGAAGTTACGTGAAATTTTCCGCCAGCCTTCTCTCCAACGAAAAGGCCTGCGAGACGTCGTGAGACATGCGCAGGCAAGACGGAAAAGCCTGAGATTGTAGTCCGAAGCGAGGCATCATTCAAGACGGCGCCTTAGCAAGCCGCGCCGGGCCCGGATTGGCCTAGAGTTCCGGGCCATGACCGAGTGGCGTGACCTGCGTTTTCCTTCCATCGATGCGCTGAGGGCCTTCGAGGCGGCGGCCCGGCTGGGCAGCTTCGAGCGTGCGGCCGAGGAGCTGGCCGTGACGGCCAGCGCGGTGGGCAAGCGCATTGGCACGCTCGAGGAGCTGCTGGGGGCGCCGCTGTTCAGCCGCGGCGTGCGCGTGCTGACGTTGACGGCCACCGGCAAGGAATACCTTGGCCAGGTGCGTACCGCGCTGGGCCTGTTGGCGTCGGTGCCGTTGCACCGGCGCAGTGCGCAGCGGCGCCGGCGGCTGCGGCTGTGCTCGCCGCCGACCTTCGCGCGCCAGGTCCTGGTGCCGGCGCTGGCAGCCCACGCGCAGGTGCAGCCCGAGGTGGAGCTGGAGGTGGTGCTGTCCACGCCCTTTCTGGAGGCGGAGGGGCCACAGGCCGATCTGTATGTGCAGCACGGCGTACCGGCCGGGGAGGGGTCCTCTGCCCGGACGCGCCCGCTGATGACGGACGTGCTGCTGCCGCTGGCTGCACCAGTGCTGATCGAGCGCTGCGGCGGGCCGGCGGCCGATCCGTCCCAGCTGCTCGGCTGGCCACTGTTGCGCACGCCGCTGGAGCCCTGGGCCAACTGGTTTGCGGCGGTGGGGCTGGAGGGGCCGGAGCCGACCTCGGGGCCGCGGCTGGTGGATCTGGGCCTGGTGCTCGAAGCGGCGGTGTGCGGGCTTGGGGTGGTGCTGGCGCGGCCCTCGCTCGCCCGCCAGGCGTTGCAGGCCGGCGCGCTGCGGCCGGCATTGCGGGTGCTGCCCAGCGGGGTGTTGCCGGTGGCGACGCCGCCGACGCAGTACGTGATCACCGTCGCTTCGTCGCTGCCCGAGGCGGCCGCGTTCGCCGACTGGCTGGTCGGGGTGGCGCAGCAGGCGGCGGCCGAGGGGCTGGCCGCGCTTTCCGCCCAGGCCTGAGAAAGTTTCCGGGCTGGCGGGCCGGGCGCTCGATAGCATGCGTCCCGTGTGCGAACGAGGAGACACGCTGTGACCGTCATCACGAACATCGAAGACCTGCGGCTGCTGGCCGAGCGGCGCGTACCGCGCATGTTCTACGACTACGCCGATTCCGGCTCCTGGACGGAGAGCACCTACCGGGCCAACGAGTCGGAATTCCAGAAGATCAAGTTCCGCCAGCGCGTGGCGGTCAACATGGACAACCGCAGCACCGCGGTGACGATGGTCGGCCAGGCCGCCAAGATGCCGGTGGCGATCGCGCCGGTGGGGCTGACCGGCATGCAGCACGCCGACGGCGAGATCCTGGCGGCCAAAGCGGCGGAGAAGTTCGGCATCCCCTTCACGCTGTCGACGATGAGTATCTGCTCGATCGAGGACATCGCCGCGCACACCAAGGCGCCCTTCTGGTTCCAGCTCTACATGATGCGTGACCGCCAGTCGATGGCGCGCATGATCGGCCGCGCGAAGAAGGCCGGCTGCAGCGCGCTGGTGCTGACGCTGGACCTGCAGGTCATCGGCCAGCGCCACAAGGACCTCAAGAACGGCCTGAGCGCGCCGCCGCGGCCGACGCTGGCCAACCTGATCAACCTGACCACCAAGCCGCGCTGGTGCCTGGGCATGCTGGGCACGCGGCGGCGGACCTTCGGCAACCTGGTCGGACACGTGGAGGCGGTCAGCGACATGAAGTCGCTGGCGGCCTGGACCAACGAGCAGTTCGACCCGACGCTGTCCTGGGCCGATGTGCGCTGGGTGAAGGAGCAGTGGGGCGGCAAGCTGATCCTCAAGGGCATCCAGGATGTCGAGGATGCCAAGCTCGCGGTGGCCAACGGCGCCGACGCGATCGTGGTCAGCAACCACGGCGGGCGCCAGCTCGACGGCGCGCTGTCCAGCATCGAGGCGCTGCCGGACATCGTCGCCGCGGTGGGTTCGCAGATCGAAGTCTGGATGGACGGTGGCATCCGCAGCGGCCAGGACGTGCTGCGCGCCTGGGCGCTGGGTGCCCGCGGCACGATGATCGGCCGCGCGATGGTCTACGGTCTCGGGGCGATGGGCGAGGCCGGGGTCACCAAGGCGCTGGAGATCCTGCACAAGGAGCTCGACGTGACGATGGCCTTCACCGGCAACACGAAGCTCACTGAGGTCGACGGCTCGATCCTGGTGCCGGGCACCTACCCGCTGCCGCGGCTGTGACCCTGCGCTCCGCGGCGTTGCCGCGGCCTGCTTCTAATTAGAAGACGGGTCGGCCGGCACGAAGCGGTCGACCGCGTCGCTGATCACCCCGGCCAGCCCCCAGCCGAGCAGCTGGGCGGCGCGGTCGGCGTCGTTGACGGTGAAGGCCAGCACCTGCTGGCCACGGGCCCGCAGGTCGTGCACGAGGCCGGGTGACTCGATCAGCCCGTGATCGAGCACCACGGCGCCGCAACCCAGCCCCGTCGCCGCGTCCAGCCAGTCGGGCCCGAGCGTGTCGAGCAGCAGGGCGCGTGGCAGCTCCGGCGCCGCGTCGCGGGCGCAGGCCAGCGCTTCGGGCTGAAACGAGCTCAGCAGCGGCCAGGCGCTGCGCCCCTCGGCCACCGCGGCGGCCCAGAGCCGGCGGACGGCCTCGGCGACGACCTGGCCGGTGCGGCTTTCCTCGCCCGGCGTCGGCTTGATCTCGATGTTCAGTGCGTGGCCGTTGGCCAGGCACCAGGCGGCGACGGCGTCCAGCGTCGGCAGCGGTTCGCCGGCAAAGCGCCGGTCCAGCCAGCCGCCAGCATCCAGGCGAGACAGGGTGGCCCAGGGCAGGCTGCCGGCGACGGTGTCGGGCCCGCAGCCTGCCTGTGCGGCGCTGGCGGCCGTCACCGTGCGGGCCAGCGTGCTGTCGTGCAGCAGGAAAGGCTGGCCATCGGCACTGAGCTTGACGTCGCACTCGTAGGCCCGCCAGCCCAGGCTGGCGCCCAGGCGCAGGGCCGCCAGCGTGTTCTCGGGGGCCAACTCACCGGCGCCGCGGTGGGCGATCCAGCGCGGGCCGCGCCAGGCCGGGAGGGGCGGGGTGGCCGGGGCGGACCGGGGAGGCGGGGCGAACCGGGAGACGGGCACGTTCATGGGCCGATGCTGCCAGACCCCACGGCCGCGGGTCCGGTGCCGGTGCTGTCTCCCGCGGCCGAAGGGCCTGCACCCCCGGGTAAATCCGGGTCTGAAGTACCATCCTCGGTCGCGCGCGCGATGGACCGGGCTGTGAGCCGGCCCAGCCAAGGTCGCCGTGCCGTCCGTCTTTCGCCTCGCCCTTCGCCACGCCTGACCGGCGCCGCGGCCCATGAATGCACCGCTTCCCCTGACCCGCCTGAACGATCCCACCGGCCCGGCCGACGCTGCGCAGGCCGCCGCACCGCGGTTGCGCGAGATCCCGTACAACTACACCTCGCTGTCCGACCGCGAAATCGTGCAGCGGCTGCTCGGGCGGCGGGCCTGGGCGATCCTCGACCAGCTGCGCGGCGAGCGCCGCACCGGCCGCTCGGCCCGGATGCTCTACGAGGTGCTGGGCGACATCTGGGTGGTGCAGCGCAACCCCTACCTCGAAGACGACCTGATCGACAACCCGAAGCGGCGCCAGATGCTGATCGACGCGCTGCACCACCGCCTCGGTGAAGTGGAAAAGCGCCGTACGCCGGCCGAGGACGGCGAGCGCGACGCGGCCGTCGGCGAGCTGCTGGCCGCGGCCTCGCAGGCGGTGGAGCGTTTCGCGGCGCAGTTCCGCGCCGTCTACGACCTGCGCCAGCGCGCGCGCAAGGTGCTGGGCCGGCACACCCGGCGCGACAACATCAAGTTCGACGGCCTGAGCCGCGTCGCCCACGTCACCGATGCGACCGACTGGCGCGTCGAGTACCCCTTCGTCGTCTTGACGCCGGACAGCGAGGCCGAGATGGCCGCGCTGGTGGCCGGCTGCATCGAGCTGGGGCTGACGATCATCCCGCGCGGCGGTGGCACGGGCTACACCGGCGGCGCGGTGCCGCTGACCTGGAAGAGCGCGGTGATCAACACCGAGAAGCTCGAGCAGATGACCGAGGTCGAGTTCGTCGACCTGCCGGGCCTGGACCGCAAGGTGCCGACGATCTGGACCGGCGCGGGCGTGGTCACGCAGCGCGTGGCCGACGCCGCCGAGCGCGGCGGGCACGTCTTCGCTGTCGATCCGACGTCGGCGGAAGCCTCCTGCGTGGGCGGCAACATCGCGATGAACGCCGGCGGCAAGAAGGCGGTGCTCTGGGGCACGGCGCTGGACAACCTGGCGAGCTGGAAGATGGTGACGCCCGAGGCCAAGTGGCTCGAGGTGATCCGCCTGAACCACAACCTGGGCAAGATCCACGACGTCGAGGTGGCGAGCTTCGAGCTGCGCTGGTTCGACGCCAGCGGCAAGAAGCTCGAACGGACCGAACGGCTGGACATTCCGGGCCGCGTCTTCCGCAAGGAGGGCCTGGGCAAGGACGTCACCGACAAGTTCCTCGCCGGTCTGCCCGGCGTGCAGAAGGAGGGCTGCGACGGCCTGATCACCAGCGCGCGCTGGGTGGTGCACCGCATGCCGGCACACACCCGCACCGTCTGCCTGGAGTTCTTCGGCAACCCGAAGGACTGCGTGCCCTCGATCGTCGAGATCAAGGGCTTCATGTTCGAGGAGATGAAGAAGCCGGGCGGTGCGATCCTGGCCGGCCTCGAGCACCTCGACGACCGCTACCTGAAGGCGGTGGGCTACGCGACCAAGAGCAAGCGCGGCGGCTTCCCGAAGATGGTGCTGATCGGCGACATCGTCGGTGACGACGAGGCCGCAGTCGCGCGTGCCACCAGCGAGGTGGTGCGCCTGGCCAACGGCCGCGCTGGCGAGGGCTTCGTGGCCGTATCGGCCGATGCGCGCAAGAAGTTCTGGGCCGACCGCAAGCGCACTGCGGCGATCTCGAAGCACACCAACGCCTTCAAGGTCAACGAGGACGTGGTGATCCCGCTGGAGCGCATGGGCGAGTACACGCTCGGCATCGAGCGCATCAACATCGAGCTCAGCCTGCGCAACAAGATCGCCCTGGCCGACCGGCTGGAGGCTTTCTTCACCGGTGGCAGCCTGCCGCTGGGCCGTGCCGACGACGCCGGCGAGGCGCCGGGCGCCGACCTGCTCGAAGACCGCGTGCAGCAGGCGCTGGCGCTGATCCGCGACGTGCGCGGGCAGTGGCAGCAGTGGAAGCAGCACCTCGACGTGGTGCTGCCCGGCGAGGCGCGCAGCTTCTTCGACCAGCTGCAGGACGGCAGCCTGCGCGCCTCCTGGAAGACGCAGATCCTGCGCCCGCTGCAGATGCTGCTGGCCGGTGCGGCCTTCGCGCCCATCCTCGACGAGCTCCGCCGAATCCACAAGGAGGTGCTGCGCGGCCGGGTGTGGGTGGCGCTGCACATGCACGCCGGCGACGGCAACGTGCACACCAACATCCCCGTCAACTCCGACAACTACGAGATGCTGCAGACCGCCCACGAGGCGGTGGCGCGCATCATGGTGCTGGCGCGCTCGCTCGACGGCGTGATCTCGGGCGAGCACGGCATCGGCATCACGAAGCTGGAGTTCCTGACCGACGCCGAGCTGTCGAACTTCGCAGCCTACAAGGCACGCATCGACCCCGAAGGCCGCTTCAACAAGGGCAAGCTGCTGCGCGCGCAGGATCGCACCGCGGCGCTGGGCGACGACGCCCGCTCGGCCGACCTGGCCGACGCGTACACGCCCAGCTTCGGGTTGATGACCCACGAGTCGCTGATCATGCAGCAGAGCGACATCGGCGACATCGCCGCATCGGTCAAGGACTGCCTGCGCTGCGGCAAGTGCAAGCCGGTGTGCGCCACGCACGTGCCGCGCGCCAACCTGCTGTACAGCCCGCGCAACAAGATCCTGGGCACCTCGCTGCTGATCGAGGCCTTCCTCTACGAGGAGCAGACGCGCCGTGGCGTGTCGCTGCGCCACTGGGAGGAGTTCGAGGACGTCGCCGACCACTGCACCGTCTGCCACAAGTGCCACACGCCCTGCCCGGTGAAGATCGACTTCGGCGACGTGACGATGGCCATGCGCAACCTGCTGCGCAAGATGGGGCAGAAGAGCTTCCGGCCGGCCGGTGCGGCGGCGATGTTCATGCTCAACGCGACGAATCCGGAGACGATCAAGCTGGCGCGCAGCGCGATGGTCAACGTGGCCATCAAGGCCCAGCGTGTTGCGCACGACGTGCTCAAGCTGGCAGCGCGCAAGCAGACCGAGGCCCCGCCGGCCACGGTGGGCACCGCGCCGCTCAAGGAGCAGGTGATCCACTTCATCAACAAAAAGCTGCCGGGCGGCCTGCCCAAGCGCACCGCACGGGCGCTGCTGGACATCGAGGACCGGGCCTACGTGCCCATCATCCGCGACCCGCGGGCCACCAGCGCCGAGTCCGAGGCGGTGTTCTACTTCCCCGGCTGCGGCAGCGAGCGCCTGTTCAGCCAGGT
>DAOLLE010000175.1:0-6759 GCA_035331205.1 Burkholderiaceae bacterium | reverse complement strand
TGTGACTTCCGTCACGGGGATGGGTGGCAGAGATGCGACGATGGGCGTTCCGGGGCTGAATCGGGCATCGACCAACCGCCCGGCGCAGGCGGGTAGGCTTGGGCCTGTCCCGAGCCCGCGCGCGTCATTCCCGGTCGCCGCCATCGCCACGCACTGCCTGACCATGCCCCGCTTTGCCGCCAACCTCACCTTGCTGTACAACGAATTGCCCTTCCTGGACCGATTCGCCGCCGCGGCCGCGGATGGTTTCGAAGGGGTCGAGTTCCTCTTCCCCTACGCCTTCGCGGCCGAGGATCTCGCCGCGCGCCTGAAGGCCCACGGGCTGCAGCAGGTGCTGTTCAATGCGCCACCGGGGGATTGGGACGCTGGCGAGCGGGGCATCGCCTGCCTGCCCGGGCGGGAGGCGGAGTTTCGTTCGGGCTTCGTCCAGGCGCTGGCCTACGCCCAGGCGCTGGACTGCCCGCGCATCCACGTCTTGGCCGGCATTGCCCCGCCCGGCGTGGCGCGCGCGAGCTTGCTGGCCACCTACACGGCCAACCTGGCCTGGGCCGCGCAGCAGGCGGGGGCGCTGGGCCGGGAGGTGCTGATCGAGCCGATCAATCCCCGCGACTTCCCCGGCTACCTGCTCAACCGCCAGGAGGAGGCGCACGCCATCGTGCAAGACCTCGGGGCGGCCAATCTGAAGGTGCAGCTCGACCTCTACCACGCGCAGATCGTGGAGGGTGACTTGGCGATGACGATCCGCCGCGATCTGCCCACCGGCCGTGTGGCGCACATCCAGATCGCGGGGGTGCCCGAGCGGCACGAGCCCGACGTCGGCGAGGTGAACTACCCCTACCTCTTCGATCTCATCGACGAGATTGGCGGGCAGCAAGGCTGGCAGGGGTGGATCGGCTGCGAGTACCGGCCGGCGCGTGGCGCGGTGCCGGGTGGCACCTCGCAGGGGCTGGGCTGGTTGCGGCGCTGGAAGGCCGCTCGCGGGCTCTGACGGGGTCGGCCGGCCCGCCGGCGCGCGGCCGGCGGGTGCGGGATCAGGCGCCGATGCGGTTTTGCGTCTTGGCGTCGAAGAGGTGCACGTCGTCGGTGGACCAGCGCAGGTGCACCGCATCGCCGACGGCGGGGTGGAACTTGCCGGGGGCGCGCACGACGAGGTGCCCGATGGCGCTGTCGAGCGTGACGTAGGTTTCCGGGCCGGTGGGCTCGACCATCGTGATGTGGGCGGCCAGGCCGTCGTCGGCCAGGCTGAGCGCTTCGGGGCGCAGGCCGTAGTTGACGTCGGCGCCCTGGGCCAGGCTGGCGGCGCTGAGCGCCTGGCGCTGCGTGTCGGCCAGCGGCAGTTCGACACCGTGGGCGCTGAGGCCGCCGGCGGTGAGCTTGGCGGGCACGAGGTTCATCGCCGGCGAGCCGATGAACTCGGCGACGAACTGGGTGGCCGGCTTCGAGTAGATGTCGTGCGGGCTGCCGAACTGCTGCAGCACGCCGTCCTTCATCACCGCGATGTGGTCGCCCAGCGTCATGGCCTCGACCTGGTCGTGGGTGACGTAGACGGTGGTGGTGCGGGTGGCCTGGTGCAGCCGCTTGATCTCGGCACGCATCTCGACGCGCAGCTTGGCGTCGAGGTTGGACAGCGGCTCGTCGAACAGGAACAGCGCCGGGTCGCGCGCCAGGGCGCGGCCCATGGCCACGCGCTGGCGCTGGCCGCCGGAGAGGGCGCCGGGCTTGCGGTCGAGCAGGTGCTCGATCTGCAGCATCTTGGCCACCCGGGCCACGGCGGCGTCGCGCTCGGCCTTGGGCACCTTGCGCATCTCCAGGCCGAAGGCGATGTTCTGCGCCACGTTCATGTTCGGGTAGAGCGCGTAGCTCTGGAACACCATGGCGATGTCGCGGTCCTTGGGCAGCGCGTGGGTGACGTCGCGATCGCCGATGTGGATGCTGCCCGAGCTGGGCGTGTCCAGCCCGGCGATCATGTTCAGCAGCGTGGACTTGCCGCAGCCCGACGGCCCGACCAGGATGAGGAAGTCGCCCTGTTCGATTTCCAGGTCGATGCCCTTGAGGATGTGCACGTCGCCGAAGCTCTTGCGCACGTTGCGGATGGAGAGAGCGCCCATGTCTACTTAGCCCTTCACAGCGCCGGCCGTCAGGCCGCGCACAAAGTATTTCCCAGCCACCACGTACACCAGCAGCGTGGGCAGTGCGGCGATCATGGCCGCGGCCATGTCCACGTTGTATTCCTTGACCGAGCTGGAGGTGTTGGCCAGGTTGTTCAGGCCCACCGTGATCGGCTTGCTGTCGGCGCCGGAGAAGACCACGCCGAAGAGGAAGTCGTTCCAGATGTTGGTGAACTGCCAGATCAGCGTGACGACCAGGATGGGCGTGGACAGCGGCAACACGATGCGCCAGAAGATGCGGAAGAAGCCGGCGCCATCGAGCATGGCCGCCTTGATCAGCTCGTCGGGCAGGCCGACGTAGTAGTTGCGGAAGAACAGCGTGGTCGAGGCCAGGCCCATCAGCACGTGCACCGTGACCAGGCCCCAGATGCTGTCGGACAGGCCGATCCAGCCCAGCACCTGCGACATCGGCAGCAGCACGACCTGCAGCGGCATGAACACGCCGAAGAGCATCAGCGAGAACAGCAGCTCGCTGCCCTTGAAGCGCCACTTGGTCAGGATGTAGCCGTTGAGCGCGCCCAGCGTGGTGGAGACCGCCACGGCGGGCACGATCATCGCGATCGAGTTCCAGAAGTAGGGCTGCAGGCCGCGGCAGTCGGTGCCGGTGCAGGCGTGGTGCCAGGCCTTGTCCCAGGCGGCGAAGTTCAGGCTGGCCGGCAGCGACAGCAGGTTGCCCAGGCGGACCTGGTCCATGTCCTTGAGCGACGTGACGACCATCACGTACAGCGGCAGCAGGAAGAAGGCCGCAAACAGGCCCAGCAGGCCGAACAGGACGGCGCGGTGGAAGACTTTCGAGTTCATCGTGGAGCTCCCCTCAGCGCTTGGCGCGCAGCTCGCTGTAGAGGTACGGGACCACGATGGCCGCGACGGTGGCCAGCATCACGGTGGCCGAGGCGGCGCCCAGGCCGATCTGGCCGCGGGTGAAGGCCATGGTGTACATGAAGGTGGCGGGCAGGTCCGTGGCGAAGCCGGGGCCTCCGGCGGTCAGGGCCATCACCAGGTCGAAGCTCTTGATCGCGATGTGCGCCAGCACCATCAGCGTGCTGAAAAACACCGGGCGCAGGCTGGGGATGATGATGCGCCAGTAGATGCGCGGGAGACTCGCGCCGTCGATCTGCGCGGCCTTGATGATCGAGTCGTCGATGCCGCGCAGGCCGGCCAGGAACAGCGCCATCACGAAGCCGGCGCTCTGCCAGACCCCGGCGATGACGACGGTGTAGATCGCCATGTCCGGGTCGATCAGCCACTCGAACTTGAAGGACGTGAAGCCCCAGCCCTGCATCAGGTGCTCCAGGCCCAGGCCCGGGTTGAGGATCCACTTCCAGGCCGTGCCGGTGACGATGAAGCTCAGCGCCATCGGGTAGAGGTAGATGGTGCGCAGCACGCCTTCGGCGCGGATCTTCTGGTCCAGCAGGATGGCCAGCAGCAGGCCCACGGCCATCGCCAGGAAGATGAACAGGCCGGAGAAGATTCCCAGGTTCTTGAGCGCGACCATCCAGCGCTCGCTCTCGAACAGGGTGACGTACTGCTCCAGGCCGACGAACTCGTAGTTCGGCAGCAGGCGCGAGGCCGAGACGGACAGGTAGCCGTTCCAGGCGATCAGGCCGTAGATGAAGAAGAAGGAGAGCACGAAGGTGGGCGCCAGAACGAGGCGCGGCAGCCAGTGCTCGAAGCGCGCGCGGGCACTGGGCCCTGCGGCGGTGGTCGAGGCAGCCATCGGTGGGTTCCCGCTGAGTCGGGCAAGGGCGAAAGGGGATCGCCAGCGCCATTGGGCGACGATCCCTCGCGTGCGGAGGCCCCGGGTGGTGCAGGGCCGCCAGACCGGCTCCAGGCGGAGCCGGCCTTCGGAGCGATGCCTCGGCTTACTTCGCCTTGGCGGCGGAAGCGAGCTTGTCCATCGCTTCCTTGGCGGTCATCTTGTCGCTGTTCCAGAACTGGCTGACCACGTCCTGCATCGCGCCGGCGGCGGCCGACGGCACGGCCATGCCGTGGGCGACGGAGGGCACCAGGCCGCCGGACTTGGCGGTGTCGACGAAGTCCTTCGAGCTGAGCTTGGCGCAGTCGTCGAACTTGGCCAGGTCCATGTTCAGGCGCACCGGGATCGAGCCCTTGTTCAGGTTGAACACTTCCTGGAACTCGGTGGACATGATGGCGGCGGCCAGGTCCTTCTGCGCCTTGACGTTGGCCTCGTTCTTCAGCTTGAACATCGCGAACGAGTCGACGTTGAAGGTGAAGGCCTTGCCCGTGCCCGGGGCGGCGGCGCAGACGAAGTCCTTGCCCGGCACCTTGCCGGCGGCGACGAACTCGCCCTTGGCCCAGTCGCCCATCAGCTGCATGCCGGCCTCGCCCTTGATCACCATCGCGGTGGCCAGGTTCCAGTCACGCCCCGGGGCGTTCTTGTCGGTGTAGTCCTTGACCTTCTTGAAGGTGGTCAGCACCTTCTCCATCGTGGCGCTCTTCAGGCTGCCGGCGTCCAGCTGCACCAGGGCCTTCTTGTAGAAGTCGGTGCCACCGACGCCCAGCGCGACGCTCTCGAAGGTGGTGAAGTCCTGCCAGGGCTGGCCACCGTGGGCCACGGGGATCACGCCGGCCTTCTTCAGGGCTTCGGCGGCGGTGAAGAACTCGTCCCAGTTCGTCGGCACCTTGGCGCCGGCCTTCTTGAAGGCCTCCGGGTTGGCCCAGAGCCAGTTCACGCGGTGCACGTTCACCGGCGCGGCGATGTAGTTGCCCTTGTATTTCATGACGTTGGCGACCACCGGGGGCAGCAGGCTGTCCCACTTCTCGGCCTTGGCCACGTCGTCGATGTTGGCCAGCACGCCTTCCTTGGCCCATTCCTGCAGCGAGGGGCCCTTGATCTGGGCCGCGGCCGGGGCGTTGCCGCTGACCACGCGCGACTTCAACACCGTCATCGCCGAGTCGCCGCCGCCGCCGGCCACCGCGAAGTCCTTCCAGGTGTGACCCTTGGCCTGCAGTGTGGCCTTGAGGGCGGAAGCAGCCTTCGCTTCGCCGCCGGAGGTCCACCAGTGCAGGACTTCGACTTCACCGGCGCTGGCGACACCGGCCAGCGCGCTCAGTGCGGCCGTGGCCAGCAGGGTGCGGGAGAAAGACAGGGGGGACTTGGACATAGTGTCTCCGACAAGAGCGACGCCAGCGGCGCCGGAGGGCTGGAGTGCCCCGCGCCGCAGCGCCGGGGCAGTGACCGGACTTGCGCCGGGCTCATCGGCCCGGTCATCAAGCTGGTGTTAATGTCCTGTAATGTACTTTGCCTGTCTCTCGGTGTTAACCCGATGTTGATGAGTTAATAAATAATTAATGTTGCGATGACAATGGCAGTTCGATGCTGGCGCGCAGCCCGCCGCCGGGGCGCTCGGCCAGCCAGGCCCGCCCGCCGTGTCGTTCGGCGATCTCGCGCACGATGGCCAGGCCCAGCCCGCAGCCATCGCCGTCGGCGCTGACGCGGTAGAAGCGGTCGAACACCAGCTCGCGCAGCGCCTGGGGCAGGCCGGGGCCGTTGTCGTCCACTTCGACCAGCCCCCGCGGCTGCGCGTCCAGCTGGCGCACCCGCACCGTCACCTCGGCATGGCGACCCGCGTAGCGGATGGCGTTGTCGATCAGATTGACCACCGCCTCTCGGATCAGCAGCGCGTTGCCTTCCACCCACAGCGGCGGGGGTTCGGCCTCGGCCTGGACGTCGCTGTCGAAGCCCAGGTCCACCGACTGTGCCAGCGCGCGCGGCACCAGGTCGGCGGTGAGTTCCTGCACCAGCCGTTGCAGGTCGAAGCGGCTGCGCCCCTGCGCCGCGGTGGACTCGGGCTCCGCGCGCGCCAGCGTCAGCAGCTGGGTGACCAGATGGGCGCTGCGCGAGGCGCTCAGGTGCACCCGTTCCAGCCGCGTGCGCAGCGCCGGATCGCTGACCTCGCGCAGCGCCAGCTCGGTCTGGCCCTTCAGGCCGGCCAGCGGGGTGCGCAGCTGGTGAGCGGCGTCGCTGATGAAGCGGCGCTGGCGCACCACGCTTTCGTGCACCGCGGCGAGCAGCGTATTCAGCGCGGCGGCCAGGTCGCGCACCTCGGTGGGTGCGCTGCGCAGCTCGATGGGCGCCAGGTCGTTGGGCGCGCGGCCGCTGACCGCCTCGCGCAGCCGGGCCAGCGGCTGAAGACCGTTGCCGATGCCGGCCCAGACCAGGGCCGACATCGCCAGCATCAGCAGCGACAGCGGCAGCACCGTGTCGCGCAGCAGGTCGTGCGCCAGCGCCTCGCGGCTGACGCGGCTCTTGGCCACCTGCACCAGCATCTGCTGCGGCGCGTCCGGCTCGCCCCAAAGCAGGCGGATGGCCGCGACGCGCACCGTGGGCGCCGAGTCATTGAGCCGCTCGCGGAGCAGCGCGCGCGCCTCCGGATCGGATCCGAGCGCGATCGCCGCGGCCGCGCGGACGTCGTTGTCCTCGTCCGAGAGGCGCTCTCGCAGCAGCGCGCGCGACAGCGGATCCGTCGCGAGCGCGAGCACGGCCGCCGCTCGCACCGCGGGCGCGATGTCCGAGATCCGACCTCGCAAGAGCGCGCGCGACTCGAGATCGCTCGCGAGCGCTCGCACC
>DAOLLE010000174.1:0-6763 GCA_035331205.1 Burkholderiaceae bacterium | reverse complement strand
GCGAGAAGGTCAAGGACGTGTTCCGCAACTACCACATCCCCATCTCCAACACCGCCTCCGGCCTGATGCTGATGGAGCCGGCGGCCTGAGCGGCTGTCGAGGAGTTCCGTCCCTTGCTTTTGGGGCCCGCCTTGGCGGGCCCTTTTTGCGTTTGCGTGTTGCCATATGGAGGCTTGCGCAAATGGAAAACTGCTGCTCCGTCCCCCACAATTGCAGAATCGAACGACGTTTGCGCGGAGGTTACGGTGGGGAAACCGAATCAGGGCGGATTGCAGCCGGTGATGCCGGCGCGGCGGTTGTTGACGATGGCGCTGGCCCTCGGCGCTGCGACGGGGCCACTCTCACTGTGGGCGGCTGATACCGGGCCGACGGTCGAGTTTGAGTGGTCCGTTCCTGCGGCACGTCTCGAGCGGGCGCGGGGTGATCTTGGTTTTCGCGACGATCAGATCAGGGCCGATGCCAGCACCGTGGGCAGTGACCGCGGCCTGCCGTTGATCTACATCCTGATCGGTGCCGCGAGCCTGATCGAGCTGTCGCGGGCGCTCTACGACATCTACCGTGACCTCAAGGCGCAGGACGAAGGTGCGACCATCATCGACGCCACCGGCAAGAAGTTGGTCATCAGCCATGACCTGAAAGGCCCGCCCGGCAAGATCCTCGTGCGCCAACCCGGCGGCAAGGTCGAAGTGCTCGATGGCCGCAAGGGCTACGACAGTGCCAAGTGGCTGGAACTGCTGGGGGCGGTGGTGAAGGGTGCGGGCGGGGCGGGCAAGTGACGCCCCACCTTGCCGGATGGGGGGGCTGGCGCAGCGCCCTCGGGATCGGCCTAGCCTGCGCGCTCGCGCTGGTGTCGACGCTCGCGGCAGCCAAGGCCACCATCAAGGATCTGGAACCCACCGGACCACAGCCGCAGGTCGTGTTAACGGACGGTGGCAAGCCTGAGCCGCTCTACAAAGCCAGCCACGCCTTGCTGATCAGCGCGGCCAACTACCTGAGCGTCAGCAAGGGGGGTTGGGAGCCGTTGCCGGCCACGGCCCGGGAGATGGACGATCTGGCCGGCGCGCTGCGCAACCACGGCTTCAACGTGCGGCGGGTCAGCGACCCGGATGGCTACGAGCTGCGCAACGAGATCCGCCGCTTCGTCGCCCAACATGGGCGGGAGCCGCGCAACCGGGTGGTGATCTTCTTCTCGGGCCACGGTCACACGGACGAGGACACGCAGAAGGGCTACATCGTCCCGGTGGATGCGCTCGATCCCTACCGCAGCAGCGGCGATTTCCTCACCAAGGCAATGCCCATCGAGGAGCTGAACATCATTGCCTCGGAGCTGCGGGCTCGCCACGCGCTGTTCCTGTTCGACAGCTGTTTTTCCGGTTCGGTGTTCCAGACCCGCTCGAGCGAACGTGTCCCCACCGACCGACGACAGTACCTGCGCGGCGTGGTCGAAGAGCCCGTGCGCCAGATGATCGCCGCCGGCCGGGCCAACGAGAAGTTGCCCGGGCGCAGCGTCTTCACCCCGCTGCTGATCGACCTGCTGCGCGGCAAGCGCCAAGCGGCGGACGACGAGTACCTGACCGGCAGCGACATCGGCCGTTGGCTGACCCAGAACCTGCCTTCGTTCGAGCCGACCCAGCACCCGCACAGCGGTTTCGTGCCCGGGCGCTGGGATCTGGGCGACATGGTGTTCCAGCTTCGCCCCGTCAGCGCGCCTGCCGTGCAGGTGGCGCAGCCAGTGGCACCGGCGCCGGTTGTTCCCGCACCTGTCGCACCCGTCCGGGCGGCGCGCGAGCCGCTCAGCCGTTTTCGCGACTGCGACGACGGCACGTGCCCCTGGATGGTTGTCCTGCCGGCCGGCAGTTTCCTGATGGGATCCCCTGCCAATGAGCCGAATCGAGAAGACGACGAAGGCCCGCAACACCGGGTGCAGGTGGCGTCGTTCGCCATCGGCCAGTACGAGGTGACCTTCCAGCAATGGGACGCCTGCGTGGCGGCTGCACGCACAAGCCTGACGACAACCAGTGGGGTCGAGATCAGCGTCCGGTGATGAGAGTGAGTTGGGACGATGCCCAGCAGTACGTGAAGTGGCTGAGCGGCAAGACCGGCCAGACCTACCGCTTGCCCAGCGAGGCCGAGTGGGAGTACGCGGCCCGGGCCGGGACGACCACGCCCTTCGCATTTGGCGAGCGCATCACGACGGCGCAGGCCAATTTCGACGGCAACTCCACCTACAACGGCAGCGCCGAGGGCGAGTACCGGCAGAAGACCCTGCCGGTGGGCAGCTTGGCGAAGAACGCCTGGGGGCTGTACGACATGCACGGCAATGTCTGGGAGTGGGTGCAAGACTGCGGGCATACCAGCTATCAAGGCGCACCAACCGATAGCCGGGCCTGGGTGTCAAATTGCGCCGAGGATCGACGTCTGCTGCGCGGCGGCGGCTGGGGCAACTACCCGTGGCACGCCCGCTCCGCCCTCCGCTACCGCGACGGGCCGACCTTCCGCAACGGCGACATCGGCTTTCGTCTTGCCCGGATGCTGCCGTGAGGCAGCTTTCCCCTTGTATCCCTTACCCCTTTACGCCTTGGTGAAGCTCGGAGGTGCAGCATGAACGAGCCGAGGGTGGTGTCCCGGCAGCAGCGCGCCAGAAGGGCAGTAGCCGGTCTTGTCGATATGCATTGAATATGCATAATGGGTTGCCATGGACATCGAATTCGACACCACCAAGGCGAAGTCCAACCTCAGCAAGCACCGGGTGAGTTTCGTGCGGGATCGGACTCGGTTGATCTCGGTGCGCAAGGCCAGTCGCGGTGAAGCGAAGCAATACCATGCGTAAGGAATACGATTTCAGCAACGCCAAGCGGGGCACCGTGCTCGCCTCGCCGGGCAAGACCCGTATCACGATCATGCTGGACGACGACGTGATCGAGTTCTTCCGCGCCCGGGTGGAAGCGCAGGGCGGCGGGTACCAGACCATGATCAACGCGGCGCTGCGTGCGGCTGTCGCGCAGATGCAGGGCCAGGACGCTGAGCAGGCGCCGGTCACCGTCGCTACGCTGCGCAGGATCCTGCGCGAGGAACTCGACGCAGCGGCCTGACCCGCCGCGATCGGCGGCTCAGTTGTTCAACACCGCCGGGCAAGTCGGCACTGTCGCCAATGCCGCGCAGGCCACCGGGCCGAGATTGGAGACGCCCTTCGTGGCGCCGGTGATGGGGGCGTTGTCGCTGCAGACGGTGTTGCCCCAGGTGCTGGACTGGATGTCGAAACCGTAGCTTGCCGTCCCGCCCAGGCTCATCGTGTTCTTGCGGAAGACGTTGTTGTTGCCGTAGGCGACGCCGGCCTCGATCTTCTGGTGCACCTGAATGCCGGACACCAGGTAGAGGTTCTTCAAAGTATTGGCGACGACGTTGCCGTAGACCATGTAGCCGTCGCCCTTGACGTCGAGGAAGCTGTCCGCGCCATTGAAGTCCATCGCGGCCTTGCTCAGGCTGGGGCGGTCGTAGCTGTTGCCGATGATCTTGCCACCCGAGGTGCCTTCCTTGACGTCGATGCCTTCGGCCGAGATGTTGGGGCCCAGGGTGTTGTTGGCGATGCAGTTGCGGTTGCTGCGATCGGGCAGACCGCCGGTGTAGTCCGGCCAGTTGCTGATGGCCGACCCGATGTAGATGCCTTCGCCGTAAGGTGCAGTCACCAAGCCGGTGTAGCTGATCTTGCTGGCCTGCACCACGTTGTCGCTGCTGTGGCTGCGCAGGTGGATGCCTTCTTCGTCGATGCTGCGCACGGTCAGCTGGTCCAGCAGGTTGTGCTGGGCGCCGTCGAGGATGACGCCCTTCTTGGACTTCTCGACGGTGAAGCCGGTGAGCTTCCAGTAGCTGGCCTTGAGGTGGAAGCCGTAGCCACCCGGATTCGTCAGGATCGTGGTGCTGCTGCCCTTGAGCGTGATCGGCTTGCCCTTGCTGCCCGAGACGGTGGCGATGAACTTGCCGTTGTAGCTGCCCGCGGCGAGCTGGATGGTGTCGCCCGGTTTCAGGGTGTTGGCATTGCCCAGCAGGGTGGCGAGTGCGGCCGCATTGGAGACCGCATGGGTGGCGGCCAGGACCGAACTGCCCGACAGGGCAATGACCGCCACCATGGCGGACGACCGGAAGAAGGCGACTGGGGCGGCGCCAGCAGAGCGAACGGCCGCAGCGCGGCACACGAAACGGGCCATGAACATCCTCCTGAGCAGCATCTGGGGTTGGCCAGCCAATGCCCCACCACCTGATTGTTGGGGATGGCCGAATTCGGAAATTCTGCGGAGCGCAACGCCATGTCCGGAAATAAAAAATCCCAATCAACTTCGGTGCCAGTGTTGCTCCTGGCAATGGTCTTGGCTTCGTTGTGCGTTGCCTGGCCCTTCAGAAGGCGGGGTGGCCCTGCCTCGCCTCTCAATCCAGGTAATGCCCCTCCTGCCCCAGCATCGCGGCGGTGACCAGGGTCACGCCGCCAGGGGTGACGTGGAAGCCGCGGGCGCGGTCGCAGGTGGGGTCGAGGCCGGCTTCGAAGCCGTCGGGCAGGTGGCAGTGCTTGTCGATGATGACTCGGCGCAGGCGCACGGCGCGGCCGATGGCGACGTTGGGCAGCAGCAGGGAGTCGTCGATGCGCGAGCCGGGGCCGATGCGGACCTTGGGGAAGAGGATCGAGCGGCGGATGCGGGCGCCGTGGACGACGCAGCCGCTGGAGACGAGGGACTGGCGGGCTTCGCCGGGGAGGTCGCGGCGGTCGTCGTCGAGCGCGTCGATGAACTTGGCGGGCGGCAGCTGGCGCTGCTGGCTGAGGATGGGCCAGCCGTCGTCGTGCAGGTCGAGCTCGGGCTGGGCTTCGAGCAGGTCCATGTTGGCGGCCCAGTAGGCGTCGACGGTGCCGACGTCGCGCCAGTAGGGGCGGTTGCCGCCGTGGCTCATGCAGCTGTCGGCGTAGCGGTGGGCGTGCACCTGCACGCGCGGGAGCAGGGAAGGGATGAGGTCGTGGCCGAAGTCGTGGCTGGAGGCAGGGTCGTGGGCGTCGCGCTCGAGCTCGGCGAAGAGGAAGTCGGCGTCGAAGACGTAGATGCCCATGCTGGCCAGCGCGAGGCCGGGGCGGTGGGCGAGGGCCTCGGGGCAGGCGGGCTTTTCCTGGAAGGCGACGACGCGCTGCTGCGCATCGGTGAGCAGCACGCCGAAGGCCGGCGCGACGCTGAGTGGCACTTCCAGGCAGGCGACGCTGGCGGGCGCACCGCTGGCAACGTGCTCGGCCAGCATGCGTGCGTAGTCCATCTTGTAGACGTGGTCGCCAGCCAGCACGAGGACGTGGCGCGGGCGGCTCTCGCGCAGCAGGTCGCGGTTCTGCCAGACGGCGTCGGCGGTGCCGGCGTACCAGGCCTCGCCAGTCTGCTGCTGGGCGGGGGCGACATCGACGAACTCGCCCAGGCTGCCGGCCAGGAAGTGCCAGCCGTGCTCGACGTGGCGGATCAGGCTCTGGGCCTTGTACTGGGTGAGCACGCCGATGCGGCGGATGCCGGAGTTGACGCAGTTGCTCAGCGCGAAGTCGATGATCTTGAGTTTGCCGCCGAAGGGCACGCCGGGTTTGGCGCGGCGGTCGGTCAGCGGGCCGAGGCGCGTGCCGCGCCCGCCGGCCAGGATCACCGCGTAGCAGCGCTGGCACAGGTGCACCTGGGCATCGTGGATCATCGACGGTCTCCTCGTCGGTGCCGGCGTCCGCGGCCGGCTGGGCGATCGGCTGCTGCGGCCCCCGCGGCCGTGCGCCGGTTGGGGTCAGGCGTGCGATTCTGAGCCGAGTTGCCGGGGGCGGACCGGCCTGCGCGTGTCAGGTTGTGTCGGCGTGGGGCGCTTTGGCTCTGCTGCAGAGACTTCGTCGGGCGCGCGACGTTCCGCCCGCGGGCCGGGCCGATTCGATCCAGATCAAATTGGCCGCTGCGACGGTGGCCGAACCGCGCGGCAGCCTGCGCTCAGCCGTGCAGGCGGCTGTGGCTGGGCACGCTGGCCATCAGGAACTCCATCTGGTCGAGCAGGATGCGCCGCCCGCGCAGGATCATGTCCTCGTGCAGGCTGGGTACGTAGGGCAGGAAGAGCAGTTCCATGTGCGCTTCGTGCAGCAGCCGGCTGCCCTTGCGGCCGTTGCAGCCGCGGCAGGCGGTGATGCAGTTCTTCCAGCCGTCGTCACCGCCGCGGGAGGTGGGCACGATGTGCTCGCGGGTCAGGTCCTCGGGGTGAAAGTGGCCGCCGCAATAGGCGCAGACGTGGCGGTCGCGGGCGAAGAGCTTGGTGTTGGTCAGCGCGGGCACCGTGCGCCACGCGCGGCTGGGGACGCTGCCGCGCACCGCGACGATGGCGTGCAGTTCGATGCGCGACTGCCGGCCGGTCAGTCGCTGGATGCCGCCGCGCAACACGGCGACAGGATCCCCCAGCGTCCAGGCGACGGCGTCGCTGGCGTACAAGAGGGCCGCTTCCCGGGTGGTGAGCCACGCCTGGGGCCGGCCGGAGACATCCAGTTGCAGTACATCCATGGCACGCTCCTGCGTCCAAGCATAGTTCATGCGAGGGGCTGCATTCAACCGGGGCGCGATGACCGTGTGCGGCGCTGTGGATGGCGGGAGGGGGCTGGTGCGGGTGGTGTTCCGGGTTTGTCTAGAGTCTCGACTCTAGGCGTTTTGCGGCGCTGCCCGATTGCCTTTGCCCAAGGCGACGAATGGTGGGATCGCAGATATTGTCCCGCTCCTCGGCGGACATG
>DAOLLE010000173.1:0-6768 GCA_035331205.1 Burkholderiaceae bacterium | reverse complement strand
GACTCGCCCGACATCAGCCACAAGAGCGACGTGCAGGGCGTGGTGCTCAACGTGGCCAGCGCCGCGCAGGTGCGCGACACCTACAACGACATGCACGCGGCGGTGGGCCGGGCGATGCCGAGCGCGCGCATCAACGGCGTGACGATCCAGCCGATGAGCGGCAAGCGCCGCGGCCGGGAGATCTACATCGGCCTGACCACCGACCAGCCCTTCGGCCCGGTGATCACCTTCGGCGCGGGCGGCACGATGATCGAGCTGATCGCCGACCGGGCGATGGAGCTGCCGCCGCTGAACCAGTTCCTGGCGCACCGGCTGATCGAGCGCTCCCGCGTGGCCGAGATGCTCGGCGAATGGCGCGGCGCGCCGGCGGCGGACCTGGAGGCGGTCGAGCAGATCCTGCTGCGCCTGTCGGAAATGGTCTGCGAGCTGCCGCAGCTGCGTGAGATGGACATCAACCCCATCATCGTCGACGAGACCGGCGCGGTGGCGGTGGATGCGCGCATCGTGGTCGAGCACGCCGGGCCGACCGCGCGCGACTACAACCACCTGTCCATCCTGCCCTACCCGACGCGCCACGAGAGCGAGTGGCCGATGAAGGGGGGCGACCTGTACACGATTCGGCCGATCCGCCCGGACGACGCCGACATGCTGCAGGCCTTCGTGAAGAGCCTGTCGCAGGAGAGCCGCTACTTCCGCTTCGCCAGCGCCATGACCGAGCTGCCCCCGCGCATGCTGGCGCGCTACACGCTGATCGACTACGACCGCGAGATGGCGCTGGCCGCGGTGCACGTGGACCGCAAGCCCGACGGCGAGGGCGGCTTCATCGAGACCGAGCAGATCATCGGCGTGTCGCGCTACATCACCAACCCGGACCAGACCACCTGCGAGTTCTCGCTGGTGGTCTCCGACCACTACAAGGGCCAGGGCCTGGGTTCGCGGCTGATGCACGCGATCATGGAGTTCGCCCGCGGCAAGGGCCTGGCGCAGATCGAAGGCCTGGTGCTGGCCAACAACGACAACATGCTCAAGCTGATGCGCAGCCTGGGCTTCTCGGTGGGCTCCTTCACCGAGGACCCGGACTTCAAGCTCTGCGTCAAGGCATTGTGACGCCCCGGCGGGGGCGTCACGGCCCCGGCCTCACCCCAGCCAGCCGAGCAGCTGCGCCAGCCCGGCGCCGGCCAGCCCGGCGGCCAGCGTGAGCGCGTAGCCCGCGGCCACCTGGCGACCGAGCGCGGCATCGCCGGCCACCCAGGCGATGCCGGTCTTGCTGGCGAGGTTCGCCGCCGCCGCCAGCACCGTGGCCACCACCGCGGCGCCCAGCGTCAGGCCCGCTGTGCCGCTGCCCGGCGCGCCGATCATGCGCGCCAGCGTGATCAGGATCGCATCCACATCCGCCAGGCCGGACAGCAGCGACAGCCCGTACAGCCCGGTGCGGCCGAAAAGCTCGTGCGCCGCCTGGCCGAGCACCGCCATCACGCCAAGGAAGGCCGCGAAGCCCAGCGCCACGCTGAGGTCGAAGGCCGGCGCGCCGCTCTCGGCCGGTGGCTCGTCCTGCGCGCCCTCGGATTCCGACGGGGCCAGGCTCGACGGCGCCCAGGGCCCGCCGACGCGGCGCCACTGCAGCAGCGCCAGCGCCAGCTGCACCACCCCGGCGATCAGCAGCGGCAGCGCCAGCGCGCGGCCGAGCACCGGTGCCAGCGACACCGCGATCAGCGTCATGCGCAGGAACATCACGCCGCAGGCGGCTTGGATGCCGGCGTTGGCCGCCTCGCGCAGCTCCGGCTCCTGACGCACCTGGCGCGCCAGCGTCAACGTCGCCGCGGTGGACGAGGCCAGCCCGCCGAGCAGCCCCGTCCAGAGCAGGCCGCGCTGTGGGCCGCTGGCGCGCATCGCGAAGTGCCCACCCAGCGACAGGCCCGACACCAGCACCACCGCCCACCAGAGCCTGTAGGGGTTGAGCGCCTCGTAGGGGCCGTAGCCCTGGTCGGGCAGCAGCGGCAGGATCACCACCGACAGCACCAGCATCTGCAGCGCCGCGCTCAGCTCGCGCGCCTCGATGCGCTGCAGCCAGCGGTGCAGCGTCGACTTCAGGTCCAGCAGCACCGTGGCCACCACCGCCACCGCGGCGGCCAGCACCGGCGCGCCGGAGGCCGCCAGCGCGCCGAGCACGTAGGTCAGCAGCACCGCGATTGCGCTGGTGGCGCTGAGTTGGCCGCTGCTGCGCACCCAGGCGCTGTAGGACACCACCGCCAGCAGCGCCAGCGCGATCAGCCCGGCCGCCAGCGCCCAGGGCCCGAAGGTGCCGCGCAGCTGCGCAGACACGCCACCGAACAGCCCGATCAGCGCGAAGGTGCGCAGCCCGGCGACGCGGGCCCCCTCGGGCCGCTCGCGCTCGCGCCAACCGCGCTCCAGGCCGATCAGCAGGCCCACGGCCAGCGAGGCGGCCAGACCGGTCACCGCCGGATCGATCGGCAGGCTGCGGGGATCGAAGTCGAAGGCCATGCGAGAGGCCCCCCTTCAGCCGCCGTTGCGGTGCAGTCGGTACGGCGCGATCGGCTGGATCGGGCCGCTGAAGTGTTCCACCAGCGGCGCATGGCCGAGGGGTGGAAAGTCCAGCTTCCGCTCCGGTACCGGGTGGTCGGGCAGGCGGTCGAGCAGGTGGCGGATCAGCGTCAGCCGGCCCAGGCGCTGGTCATTGAAGTCCACCAGCGTCCAGGGCGCGCTGGCGGTGTGCGTGGCGTCGAGCATCAGGTCGCGCGCCTTGCCGTAGGCGGCGTAGCGCTCACGCGCCTGCAGGTCGACTTCGGAGAGCTTCCAGCGCTTGAGCGGGTCGGCCAGCCGCTCGGCGAAGCGCTCCTCCTGCTGCGCCTGATCGACCGCGAGCCAGTACTTGAACAGCAGGATGCCGTCGTCCACCAGCAGGCGCTCGAAGGCCGGCACCTGGCGCAGGAAGGCCTGCGCCTGCTCCTCACTGCAGTAGCCCATCACCCGCTCGACACCGGCGCGGTTGTACCAGCTGCGGTCGAAGATCGCGATCTCACCGGCCGCCGGCAGGTGTGGCACGTAGCGCTGGAAGTACCACTGCGAGGCCTCGCGCTCGCTGGGCTTGCCCAGCGCGACGAGGTGACACTGGCGCGGGTTCAGCGTCGCGGTGATCGCGGCGGCCACGCCCCCCTTGCCGGCGGTGTCGCGTCCCTCCAGCACCACCACCAGCCGCTGGCGGCTGTAGGCCAGCCAGCGCGCCATCTCGTTGAGTTCGATCTGCAGGCGGCCGAGCTGCTCCTCGTATTCGGCCTTGGGCATGCGGGTCATCGGCGCGGGCGTTGCGCCGTTGTGCCGGTCGCCGCTTTTGTCGCCGCTCTTGTCGCCGCTTTTGTCACCATTCTTCTTGGACATCGTGGGCTGCCTCGGTGGTCGCGCAGCCAGCTTGCACCCGTTGGGCACTGGTGACAAGCCCCGGGGAGGCCCCGTTCAGGTCGGCCAGTTCAAGTCGGTCCGGCCGATGCGGGCTGCGTCGGCGGGTACTTGCGCGCGTTCAGACCGATCTTGCGGTCCACCGCCGCGGCGAGGTCCACGCCGCAGCGGTCGGCGATCTGCACCAGGTAGACCAGCACGTCGGCGATCTCCTCGCCCAGGTGCTGCTGCACATCAGGGCGCTCGGCCACGCGGGTGGAATCCTCCGGCGTCATCCACTGGAAGATTTCAACCAGCTCGCCGGCCTCGACCACCATCGCCATCGCGAGATTCTTGGGCGTCTGGTAGGGCTCCCAGCCGCGTTCGGCCGAGAACTGGCGCAGGCGGGCCTGCAGCGCGGGGATGTCCATGGGCAAGGTTCCGTCGGGAAAAGATCTCGGGGATCAGGGCTTCAGGCCCAGCTCGCGCAGGCGCTCGGCCAGGTGGCTGGCGGCGGTGTGGCGGGCCGACAGGCGCACCTCCGGGCGCGGGTGCAGGAACAGCGGCGCCGCGATGCGCGATCGCCGCGCCGCCTCGCCCACCGGGTTGAGCACGCGGTGCACCGTCGAGCGCAGCCAGCCGCCGGTGGCCTCTTCGAGCATGTCGCCGGTGTTGACAATCACCAGCTGCTCGGCGTCGTCGGGCCCGGCGCAGGGGAGGTCGAGCCACTGGCCGGCGCGACCCAACACCTGCAGCCCGGGCTCGGCCGCCGCGGGCAGGATGGTCAACAGGTTGATGTCGCCGTGCGCGGCGGCGCGCAGCGCGCCGGGTACCTCGGCCCCGGTCAGCGGCGGGTAGTGCAGCAGGCGCAGCAGGGTCTGCTGGCTGCCGGCGATCATCTGCGCCAGCGGCTCGGCCAGGCCGGCGCGCACCGACTCGGGCGCCTGCGCCTCGACCCAGCCCAGCAGCATCGCCGCCAGCGCGGCGGCGGTGTCGGCGTAGCGGCGCGCCGCGTCACTGACCTCACTCGGCCAGCGGCCCCAGGGGTAGAGGTGGAAAAACTCCTTCAGGTCCCGCTCAGCGTGGCCCTTGGCGGTCTCGGACTGCTCGGGCGGAAACCAGCCGTCCTGCCGCTGAGGATCCCAGCGGTAGGCCGCTTTGGCCGGCGAGCGGAAGAAGGCCAGCCACTCGTCGGCCAGCTCGCGCACCTGCGCCGGCGTGATCGGCGTGCCCACGAGCGCGGCAAAGCCGGTGTCGCGCAGGCTGGCAACGAAGCGTGCGGGGGCGTCGGGCCCACGCAGGTCGGTGATCGGCAGGGTCATGAGGTTCGTGGGAGCGTGGGAGCGTGGGCGTGTATCAGCGCGTGTCGCGGCTTGCTCGCGGCTCGGCCGAGGCCTAGAGTGTGCCGCGCCGTACCCTGCCGCGGTCCGATGGCACCGCCCCCTCCGATCCTCGAACCGGCAGCGGCCCCTGCCGCAGCCGGCAGACCATGTCTCGCTTCGCCTCGATCGTCTCGACCGCCTCCCTCGTCTTTTCCGCTGCGGATCGGCCTGCCAGCGCCGCCCGTTGGCTGCCCATCGCCCTGTGCGCCGCGTTCTGGCTCGGCCCTCCCTCCGAGGCCGCCGCCCAGGCCGGTGGCATGAATGCGGTGACGAAGTGCCAGGGCGGCGGGCGCACCAGCTACAGCCAGGACGGTCGCTGTCCACCCGGCATGGAGCCGGTGGAGATGAGCCGCCCGGCGCTGTCACAGGCCGACGCACTGCCGGTTCCGCCCGCCGCCCCAGCCACCACCAGCCCAGTGACGGCTGCGCCGCAGGGCCAGTCTTCCGGCAAAGCCACCCGCAAGGGACCCACCAGCGGATCGTCCGACGGCTATGCCGCCGAGGTCCGCCGCAAGCGCGCGCGGCACTGCGAATCCCTGGCGCGGCAGCTGCGCCTGGTCGACGAGCGGGCCACGCAGCCGATGTCTGCCGCCGCACAGGACCACCTGCGCGAGCAGCGCCGCCGGCTGCAGCAGCAACAGGCCGAAGAGCGCTGTCCCTGAGTGTTGCCCCCAAGTACTGCCCTTGAGTGCTGCCGGTACGGCGCATGATGGGAGGATGCACCGCCACCTTCTTCCCGTCGCCAGCCTGCTCACCGTACTGCTCGCCCCTCTCGCGGCCGGAGCTGCGCCGACCAGCAGCCTCTGCGAGCGCGGTCGGCAGCAGTCGCCCATCGACATCGTCGCCACCGAGCGCCAGGCGCTGCCGGCGCTGCAGGCGGCCTACCGCGCCACGCCGCTGCGGCTGGTGCACGACGGCCACACGGTGCGGGTGCGCTTTCCGGCCGGTGGCGCTGCGGCCAGCCGGCTGAGGCTGGGCGACCAGGCGCTGACGCTGACACAGTTCCACTTCCACCTGCCGGGCGGGGACCGGCTGCGCGGCGAGGACTTTCCGATGGCGATGCACTTCCTGCACCGCGCGCCGGACGGCCACCTGATCCCGCTGGTGTTGCTTTGGCGCGTCGGCACCGAGCACCCGGCGCTGGCCGAGCTGCTGCCGCAGCTGCCGACGGCGGGCCAGCCCGAGCGCTCGCCAGCGGGCGTGACGATCGACCCGACCCGCTGGCTGCCCCCCTCGCTGGGCTACTACCGCTACGACGGCTCCGAAACCGCCCCACCCTGCCGCGAGGGCGTGCGCTGGCTGGTCCTGAAGCAGGTGCAGACCCTGTCGGCCGAGCAGTTGGGGGCGCTGCGCCGGCTCATCGCGCCGAACGCCCGCGCGGTGCAGCCGCTGAACGGGCGGACGGTGCTGGAATCGCCCTGATCCCTGCGCCTGCAGGCGTCGGCGGAACCGGCCACCTTCGGTTGACGGGAATCGGGCGCAACCCGGCCGACTTGAGGGCGGTCAAGGGTCGCCGCGGCGCGATGGGGCATCGTGCCGCGGTGGCCCGGCGGCCCTGGGCCTGCCGGGCGCCTCACGCCACCCATCAAGGACCCAACCCGGCATGTTCCGCCCCACCCTCGCCTTTCGTGACGCCACGGCGGCGTCACGCCCCGCCGCCCTGAAGCCGATCGCGCTGGCCACCGGCCTGCTCTGGTTGGCCACCTTCGCCGCCGGCCCAGTTGGCGCAGCGCCCCAGGCCGCTGCGGCGGCATCCGCCGCGTCCGCGGCACCGGCCACCAAGAAAGCCGCCGGCAAGCCGACAGACAAGGCGCCCGGCATCCCCGTCAAGGTGACGCCAGAAATGATCGGCGCGGGCATCGTCTCCAGCGGCGTAGCGCTGCCACCGATTCCGCCGGTCACCGGCAACCGGGCCAAGCCGGTGCCCTCCTGGGGCAAGCCGCTGCCCTACCCGATCGTGATCGCCGACCGGCGCAACAACCGGCTCATCGAG
>DAOLLE010000172.1:0-6770 GCA_035331205.1 Burkholderiaceae bacterium | reverse complement strand
GGCTGGTCGCCCGAGGCGATGCACGCCAGCGCCCGCCACTACCCGGCGGTGGGGTTGGGGGTCGGCGCCTTCAGCGCGGCGCTGCTCGTGGCGGCGGCGCAGCTCTGGCCGCTGCCGGTGGCGGTGGGGCTGGCGATGGCCGGCTCGGTCTGGCTCACCGGCGGCTTCCACGAAGATGGCCTGGCCGACACCTGCGATGGCCTGGGCGGCGCTGTCTCGCGTGAGCGTGCGCTCACCATCATGAAGGATTCGCGCCTGGGCAGCTACGGCGCGCTCGGGCTGGTGGCCGTGCTCGGCCTGAAGGCCGCGGCGCTGCACGGGCTGGCGGTGCAGAGCCTGCCGCTGGCGGCGGCGCTGCTGGTCTGGTCGCACGCCGCCTCCCGAGCGCTGCCGGTGGCGCTGCTCTGGATGCTGCCCTACGCGGGCGACGTCGAGCACGCCAAGGCCAAGCCGATGGCGCAGCAGATCTCCGGCGCCGGCCTGGCCGTCGCGCTGGGCTGGGTGCTGCTGGCCACCGCGGCGCTGATCGCGTTCGTCGGGGCCTGGGGCCCGCCGCTGGCCGCGCTCGCTGGGCTGGGGCTGACCGGCGCCGTCTGCCGCCGCTGGTACCGGCGCCGGCTGGGCGGCTTCACTGGCGACACGCTGGGCGCGGCGCAGCAGTTCGGCGAGCTGGCGGCCTACCTGGGCGCGCTGGCCGTTCTGCCGGTGCTCTCCCGGGTCGGAGGTGCCCATGGCTGAGCTCTGGATCTGGCGCCACCCGCGCCCGGAGGGCGCCGCCGGCCGCTGCATCGGGGCCGGCAGCGACCTGCCGGTGGATGCGCGCCGCGCCAAGCGGCTGGCACACCGCATTCGCCAGCAGGCCCGCCGCGCCGGTCTGCCGCGGGACATCGCTACCTCGCCGTTGCGCCGCTGTGCCGACGTGGGCCGCTGGCTGCGGCGCTGGGGCTGGCGCCACCACATCGACGCCCGGCTCGCGGAGCTGCACTTCGGTGCCTGGGACGGCCAGCCCTGGTCGGCGATCCCCCGCGAGTCCTTCGCCGCCTGGGAGGCCGACTTCCTCGGCCACGCGCCCGGTGGCGGCGAGAGCCTGGCCGCGCTGCGCCGGCGCCTGAACGACTGGTGGGCCGGGGGTGATCCCGCCGCGGTCCGGCTGGTGGTCGGCCACGCCGGCTGGATCAACGCGCTGCGCACCCGCCACCGCCCGCAGCTCACCGCCGCCGACTGGCCCCGCCCGCTGCGCTACGGCCAGTGCTGGCGCGAGTTTTTGGATGGACCCGATTCCAACGAACGCTGACCCATGACCGCCGATCTGCTGCCCCGCCGCATCGTCTGCCTCACCGAGGAGACCACCGAGACGCTGTACCTGCTGGGCGAGGAAGCCCGCATCGTCGGCATCTCCGGCTACACCGTGCGCCCGCCGCGGGCCCGTCAGGAAAAACCCAGGGTCAGCGCCTACCTGAGCGCGAAGATCGACAAGATCCTGGCGTTGGAGCCGGACCTGGTGCTGGGCTTCTCCGACCTGCAGGCCGACATCGCCAGCCAACTGGTGCGCGCCGGCGTCGCGGTGCACATCTTCAACCACCGCGACGTGGCCGGCATCCTGCGCATGATCGCGCTGGTCGGCGCGATGGTGGGCGCACAGGAGCGCGCTGCCGTGCTGCTGGCCAGACTGCAGGCTGGCCTGGATGCGGCCGCCGAGCGGGCCAAGGCGCTGCCGCGCCGACCGAAGGTCTATTTCGAAGAATGGATGGGGCCGCTGATCTCCGGCATCGGCTGGGTCAGCGAGCTGATCACGCTGGCCGGCGGCGAGGAGTGTTTCCCCGAGCTGGCCGGCCGCTCGCACGGCAAGGACCGCATCATCGCCGACCCGCTGGAGGTCGCGCGCCGCGCGCCGGACCTGATTCTGGGCTCCTGGTGCGGTCGCAAGTTCCGACCCGACCAGGTGATGGGGCGCCCCGGCTGGGCGGCGGTGCCGGCGGTGCGCGATGCCCAGGTCTTCGAGCTCAAGTCCAGCGACATCCTGCAGCCCGGTCCCGCGGCGCTGACCGACGGGCTGGCGCAGATCGCGGCGCGCATCCAGGCCTGGGCCGAACGGACCTGACTTGACCGACCGAGGCTGAGCGCAGGGCTACTTCCGGCCCTGCCCGACCAGGTAGCCGACCAGCCCCGACGACATCGCGCTGACGACACCGGCGGCCCACTTGCGGTCGTCGGGCGTGCCGAAGGCGAACACCCAGACGCAGCCGCCGAACACCACGGCCGTCATGGCCAGCGCGAACAGGAACATCACAAAGGTCATGTGCCGGCGCAGTGCGGCGTCGGCCGTCTCCTTGTCGCGCCGAACCTGAGCATCCTCGGGCGTCTCGTTGCTGACCGACAGCTCGTACTTGTGGTCGCGGCCGACGATCTGACCGAGGTTGATCTGCGGCTCGGTCACGGCCTCAGATGCCGACGATCTCGGTCACCAGTTGCTTGTTCTGGTCCAGGATGCCAAAGCGCTTCTTCTCGGCCTTGGCCTCGGCCACCACGTCGAACAGCGCGATCGCCTTGCGCAGGATTTCGCTCTTGGTGGTGTGGCCGGACGCCGCCAGCTGTTCCAGGCGGCTGTTCAGCTCGGGCGACACGGCCAGACTGAGGCGGATGGATTCCTTGTCGGCATTCACGGTGACATCCTCGCGGTTGGGGATGTGCGGATTCTATGCATTCGATGCGTAGAAAATGCGTGGAATGGGTGTCAATTCCCTGCCGTCTTGTCCGGGTAATCGCAGTACGGGGCGATTGCGCAGCGCGCGCACTGCGGCTTGCGCGCCTGGCAGACGTAGCGCCCGTGCAGGATCAGCCAGTGGTGGGCGTCGCGCAGGAACTCGGCCGGTACGCGGCGCATGAGCTGCTGCTCCACCGCCAGCGGCGTTTTGCCCGGGGCCAGCCCGGTGCGGTTGCCGACGCGGAAGATGTGCGTGTCCACCGCGCAGGTGGGCTCGCCGAAGGCCACGTTCAGCACCACGTTGGCAGTCTTGCGGCCGACGCCAGGCAGGGCTTCGAGCGCCTCGCGGCTGCGCGGCACGGCGCCGCCGTGCTGGTCGAGCAGGATTCGGCAGCTGGCGAGCAGGTTCTTGGCTTTGGTTCGGTACAGGCCGATGGTGCGGATGTGCTCGGCCAGCCCGGCCTCGCCCAGCGCCAGCAGCTTGCAGGGCGTGTTGGCGACGGGGAAGAGGCGGCGCGTGGCCTTGTTGACGCTGACGTCGGTGGCCTGCGCCGACAGCAGCACCGCGGCCAGCAGCTCGAACACCGAGCTGTACTCCAGCTCGGAGGCGGGCTGGGGGTTGGCGTCGCGCAGCGTGCGGAACATCGGCTCGATCTGGCGGGCGTGCATCGGGGCGTTTCCTCGGGAATCTGGGAGACAGGCGGGGGCAGGATGGCGGCAGAGTGCGGACTCGCAGTTCCGGCGCGCGACGATACCCGCAGCGCGGGGGGCGATCCACGGGGGCTCGGGGTGGTCGGGCACCGGGGCGGCTTCCAGAATCGTCGCATCCGCGCCTCGTGCCGCTGCGCCGGCTCCGGGGGCGATGCCCTGGAGTGTGCATGCCGTTCGATCCCCGTTCCCTCTCGCCGTCCCCCTTGCCCCCGATGCCCCCGATGCCCCCGGCGGCTGCGTCGCCACGCGCGGCTGCGGATGCATCGCGCGGCGCGATCGCGCCCGACGTGGTGGCGCTGGCGCTGGCTTGCCTGCTGGCCGGGCTGTTCGCCTTCGCCGGCGCGATCGTGGCGCCGGGGGTGCACGCCCGGCCGCTGCTGTGCGGTCGCATCCTCGGGCTGGGCGCGCTGCTGGTGGCGGTGGGCGCCGGGCTGCTGGCAGGGCGGCGCTGGGCGCGCAGCGCGGTGCTGGGCATGCTGGCTTACGCGGCGGTGGCCCAGCTGACCCAGGGCTGGCTGCAGGACGACGTGCTGGCCGCCTTCTTCGAGGCGCTGTCCGGCCAGGGCGCGGTGGCCGTGGGCGCGCCGGGGCCGTTGTGGAGCCTGGCGCTGTGCGGGGCCACCGGCTGGTACCTGCTGCGCCTGAGTGGCGCGTCGCTGGGCGCGGCGTTCAGCGCAGGTCGCCGTCCAGATACAGCCAGCGACCCGCTTCGCGCACGAAACGGCTGACTTCGTGCAGCCGGTGGGCGCGCCCGCCGAGCTTGCTGCGCGCCACGAATTCCACCGTCGCGTGGTCCTCGTCCTGGACCCGGTGCGCGCGCAGGTCGAGCCCCAGCCACTTCAGTCCCGGCTCGGGCGGCTCCAGCTCCCCCGGGCGGGTGCTGGGGTGCCAGGTGGCGAGCAGGTAGTCGCGCCGGTCGAGCACGAAGGCGCTGTAGCGCGAGCGCATCAGCGCCTGGGCGTCGGGCGCCTGCAGCCACTGGGCCGGGCCGTGCCAGCGGCCGCAGCAGTCGGCCAGGCGGCGGCCGGATCCGCAGGGGCAGGGGAGGGCGTCGGTCGGGTTTGGGGGGCTCATCGCGGTCGCTGCGGTTGGCGCTGTTAGGCTTCGGCCCGATTTTCCGCGCAGGCTCCGCCCGCCCCAGCCATGCTCTTCCTGCTTTCTCCCGCCAAGTCGCTCGACTACGACACGCCCACCGACGTGCCCGCCACGACGCCGAAGTTCGCCGCCGAGGCGGCCCAGCTGATCGAGCTGCTGCGCCCGCTCACGCCCGCCCAGGTGGCCGAGCGGATGGGCCTGTCCGACGCGCTGGCCACGCTCAACGTGGCGCGCTACGCCGCCTGGCGCCGCCGCGCCACGCCGGCCAACAGCAAGCCGGCGCTGCTGGCCTTCGATGGCGACGTTTACGACGGCCTGGCCGCACGCACGCTGGGCGCCGAGGACCTGGCCTGGGCGCAGGAGCACCTGGTCATCCTCTCCGGCCTGTACGGCGCACTGCGCCCGCTCGATGCGCTGCAGCCCTACCGCCTGGAGATGGGCACCCGCCTGGCCAACCCGCGCGGCCGTGACCTCTACGCCTGGTGGGGCGACACGATCGCGCAGTACCTGAACCAGCGCCAGAAGGTGAGCGCCCGCGCGCAGCGGCCGGTGGTGGTCAACCTCGCGTCGCAGGAGTACTTCAAGGTGGTGGACCGGTCTGCGCTGAAGGCCCGGGTGGTCGACTGCGTCTTCGAGGACTGGCAGCGCGAGGCCTGGCGCATCGTCAGCTTCCACGCCAAGAGGGCGCGCGGGATGATGGCGCGCTGGGCCATCGAGCGGCGCTGCGAGCGCCCCGAGCAGCTCACCGGCTTCGACAGCGCCGGCTACGCCTGGGACGAGGCCGCCTCCGGCCCGGATCGGCTGGTGTTTCGCCGCCGCAGCGCCTGAACGGAACGTTCCCCGGGGCGGCCGCGCCGCGTCACCGCCGGTCACACCTGCTCACCCAGTTTGCCGGCGGGCTTGATGTTTCTCAGCAATCGGCCCCTTGCGCCGCTGCCAGAATCACGCCCCATGAGCACCGCCACCGCCACCGCGAACGATCGCGCCACCACGTCCAGCCAGACCGCCAGCCCCGAGCTGTGCCAGTGGATCGTCGAACAGGCCCAGGCCGGCCACAGCCCGGACACGGTACTGAAGGCGATGGTCGATGCCGGCTGGGACGAGTCGGTGGCCATCGGCGCGCTGGAAAGCACGCTGACCGACCACCTCGCCAGCCTGCGCGCGCCGGCCGTGCTGCCCCCGCCCGAGCCGGTGCCCGAGCCGAACCTGGCGGACTCGCCCTCGAGCGTGTTTGCCCACGACCGCGAGGTCAAGGTGCTGCTGAGCCTGCACAACCCGCGCGTCGTCCTGTTCGGCGGCTTCATGTCCGAGGCCGAGTGCGACGAGCTGATCGCCCAGGCCCGCCCGCGCCTGTCGCGTTCGGAGACGGTCGACAACGACACCGGCGGCAGCGAGGTCAACGAGGCGCGCACCAGCCACGGCATGTTTTTCCAGCGCGGCGAATCGGACCTGCTGCGGCGCATCGAGGCGCGCATCGCCGCGCTCGTGAACTGGCCGGTGGAGAACGGCGAGGGCGTGCAGGTGCTGAACTACAAGCCCGGCGCCGAGTACAAGGCGCACTACGATTATTTCGACCCCGCCCAGCCCGGCAGCGCGACCATCCTCAAGCGCGGCGGCCAGCGCGTGGGCACGCTGGTGATGTACCTGAACACCGTCGAGCGCGGCGGCGGCACCGCCTTCCCGGACGTGCAGCTCGAAGTCGCGCCGATCAAGGGCAATGCGGTGTTCTTCGCCTACGGCAACGCTCACCCGTCCAGCCGCTCGCTGCACGGCGGCTCGCCGGTGCTGGCCGGTGAAAAGTGGGTGGCCACCAAGTGGATGCGCCAGAGCCGTTTCGATTGAGCCACTGGCCCGAGGGGATCGCGCCACAGATCGGTGGTCACGGGCTGGAAGCGGCGCACTTGAACCGATAATTCTTCCGAGACGTCCAGCAGCGCCGTCTCGTCGGCGCGCGTGGCGAGCCGATCGTGTTCTGGCCGGTGCGACGACGCCGGTGTTTCGAGAGACCCAGGAGACCCCATGAAGTCCATCCATGCCGCCGTTGCGGCCATTGCCCTGGCCGCTGCCGGTGTGCACGTGCAGGTTCACGCCCAGGCCATGGGTCAGGCGGCCTCCGGCCCTGCGCCCCGCCCGATCCAGACCAGTCCCGCCGCGCCGGCGATGAACCCGGCCCCCGGCCTGCCCGCGGCCGCCCCGCAGGCGCCGATCGCCGTCACCCCTGCGCCGGTCGCCCCTGCCCCGGCGCTGGGTGAGCTGCCGC
>DAOLLE010000171.1:0-6784 GCA_035331205.1 Burkholderiaceae bacterium | reverse complement strand
CCACCGCGGCCATGTACAGCTGCACCTCGTTGAGCAGCGCAATGCCCTCGTCCAGCGGCGCCTTGCCGCCCGGCGGCGCCAGCACGTAGCGGCGCAGCAGCGCGAAGCGGTCGTCGACGATGGCCTCCAGCCGCGGCCCGGACTGCAGCTCCGGCGGCAGCGCCTGCTCGCCGACCACCCCGGCAATCCCCTCCTTGACCGCCTTGGTGACGTCGCGCACCTTGTCGCTCAGGGCGGCCTGGGCGCTGCCGGGCGCGGGCGTGTCGATCAGCGTGGTTTCCTTGACGATGGCCTTGAGCAGCGTGCCCAGCGGGTTGTCCGGCCCGGACAGCACCCGGGTCAGCTGCACCAGATCCGGCAGGCCCTGGGCCGGGCGCAGGCGGACGTCGGCGATGAAGGCCTCCCAGGTGTTGGCGTAGTCGGTCAGGTAGAGTCGCCGCACGTCGTCGGCCAGCGTCTGCGCCGAGGCCCGGCCGGCGGCGTCCCCGGCCGGCAGGCCCAGCACCCAGCTCTGCTCCTCGGCCAGTTCGCGCGCCGCGGACTCGACCTGGCGCTGCAGGCCCTCGCGGTAGCCCGCCCGGGTGAACAGGCCCGGCACGCCCTTGGCGATCGGCTCGCCGCTGTGGCGCGCGAACACCAGGCTCGCCGCCGGGCCGCCGGCCTGGGCGATCGTGAAGTCGGCCGCCTTGGCGCCAATGCCCTGCTGGCGCAGCCGGGTGTAGACGCGCTGCGGCAGCGGCAGGGCCGCCAGCCTGGCGCGGGTCTCGTTGACCAGCGCCTGATCCAGCGGCAGCGGCGACACCGCCGGCCCCAGGGCGAGCAGCGCGTCCAGGTGCGTCAGCAGCTGAGTACGCTCGGCGGTACCCACCGAGCGCGGCAGGTTGGCCTCCCAGTCGGCGCGCACGCCCTCGCCCAGCGCCTTGGCGTCGAAGTGCTGCGGGTCGTGCAGCATCAGGTAGGCCTTGAGCGATTCGTACTGCAGCTCGGGCGCATCGGCCCGCTGGCGCAGCTGCTCCTCGATGCGCAGCGCCAGGCGCGGCAGCACCGCATCGACCAGCATGCGCTCGTAGACCGTGCGCGAGGCGGCGTCGAGCTTGTGCCCCTGGAAGAGGCCGAAGCCCAGCGACAGCGGCACGTCGCCACCGACCCGGCCGGCCTGCGCCAGCTCGCGGGTGGCGGCCAGCGCCGGCAGCAGGGGCAGCAGGTCGGGCGTGGCGCGGTTCGGCGTGGCCTGGACGAGCTTGCGCACCTGCTCGACGCGCGCCTGCACCTCGTCGACGTAGCGGCGGTTGCCCAGCCAGCTGGTGACCCAGGCCGCCAGCGCGCCGACGGCCAGCAGCGCCAGCAGCGCGTACCCGGCCCCCAGCAGCAGGCTGCGGCGACGCTCCCAGCGGCGCTGGGTGCCGGCCAGCCCGGCCTCGGCGAAGACCACCTCGGCGAGCAGCCGTTCGAGGAAGTAGCTGCGCCCGCTGGCCTGCAGCGGCGGCAGCATCGCCCGCTCGAGCTGCCAGCCGCGCGCGATCGAGCCCAGCAACCGGTCGATCGGCGTGCCCTCCTGCGTGCCGCTGATGAAGTAGACGCCTCGCAGGAAGGCCGGCGTCTCCAGCGGCGACGCGGCAAAGACGTCGCGCACGAAGGGCTGCAACAACTCCTGCAGCGCGGCGAATTGCAGCGGGAAGCCGTAGATGCGCTGGCGCCGCTGCGCGTCGGGCTCGGCCTGCAGCCGCTCGACCACGCCGGCCTGCAGCCGCTGCGACAGCGCGCGGATCTCGCCGGGCAGGCCGTCGAGCCCGTCCGGCGTGGGCTCGCCATCGGCGCCCAACGGCAAGGTCACGCCCCAGGGGGTGGCGCGGGTCTCCTTGTCGAGCAGCGCGAAGTACTCGGCGAAGCCGGGCAGCAGGTCGGTTTTCGTGACCAGCAGGTAGATCGGGAAGCGGATGCCGAGTTGCTCGCTGAGTTCCTGCAGGCGCAGGCGCACGCGCGCGGCCTGTTCCTCGCGGTCGGCGGCGCTGCGGCCGAGCAGGTCCTGCGCCGACACCGTCACCAGCACGCCGTTGATCGGCTGGCGCGGCCGGGCCTTGCGCAGCAGGCCGAGGAAACCGGACCAGGTCTCGCGGTCGCGCGCGGCATCGCTGTCCTGCGTGGTGAAGCGCCCGGCGGTGTCGATCAGCACCGCCTGGCTGGTGAACCACCAGTCGCAGTCGCGCGTGCCGCCGACGCCGCGCACGCGCTCCTGCCCCAGCGCATCCCCGAGCGGAAAGTGCAGGCCCGCATTGCGCAGCGCGGTGGTCTTGCCCGAGCCCGGCGCCCCGATGATCAAGTACCAGGGCAGCTCGTAGAGGTAGCGGCCACCGACCCGGGCCGACCAGCGCGAGCGCCAAGCCGCCCAGCGCCCCGCGCCGGGCTGGGCGGCCGGGGCGTCGAAGCGGGCCTTGCGCAGGGTCGCCAGCGCCTTTTGGAAGCGCTCGCGCACGGAGGCCAGGTCGGCGCTCTCGGCCGGCTGGGCCGCCGCGGGTGCGGTCATCAGCTGCTCGACCACCGCCTGGTTGCGCCGCCCGGCGCGCCAGCGCTGCCAGAACAGCGCGCCCAGCACCAGCAGCCAGGCCAGGCCGATGCAGATCCAGCGCACCGTCTCGCCGCCCAGCGGGCGCCAGGCGCCGATCGCCACGATCGGCCCGATCCACCAGATCACGGCACTGAGCGCCAGCAGGCCGACCACCGCCAGCGTCCAGCGGCTGAAGATCCATCCCAGCAAGGTCTTGAACATCACCGGCTCCCGCTCGGCGCCGCCGCGTTCGCCGCCCCGCCCGCTGCGGCCACCGCACCCGGCTCGCGCCCGACGAACAGCGTCACCTCGACGCGCCGGTTCAACTCGCGGTTGCCCGGAGTGTCGTTGGCCACCACGGGCTCGCCGTCGGCGCGGCCCTCGGCCCGCACCCGCGCGGCCTCGACGCCGCGGCCGACCAGCAGATCCCGCACCGTTCGGGCGCGCTCCTCGGAAAGGTGCCAGTTCGACGGAAAGCGCGGCGAGCGGATCGGCTGACTGTCGGTGTGGCCGGTCACCAGCACCGCGCCGCGCACCTGCGTGAGCGCCTCGGCGACGCGGCCGAGCACGCCCTCTTTGCCCGGGCGCAGCGCGGCGCTGCCGGGGTCGAAGAGGCCGTCGCCGCGCAGTGTCACGACGCTGCGGTCCACCTCGTCGCGCACCATCACCAGGTTGGCGGCGATCTCCGCCCTCAGGAACTGGGCCAGGCGCGGCTGTGCGGCCGGCTGCGCCACCGCAGCCACCGGCGCCGGCAGCCGCAGCCCCTGGATCTGCCCGAACACCGGGTCGGAGCGCCCGCCCAGCGCATAGCTGAAGCCGACGTAGACCAGCCCGAGGCCCAGCAGCAGCACCGCCGCCGTCACCCCCCAGGGCAGCCAGCCCGACAGTTGGCGGCGTGCCACCGCGGCACCGCGCCAGTGCTCGGCCAGCGCCGCGGGGTGATCGCCCCGCCCCTGCTGGACGATGCGGCCGAGCTTGTCGCGCACCGCGTCGAGCTGCGCGCGGCCGTTGGGCACTGCCCGGAAGCGGCCCTCGAAGCCCATCGCCAGCACGACGTAGATCAGCTCCAGCAGGTCGAGGTGCGGCTGCGGCTGCGCCGCCAGCTTGGCCATCAGCTGGAAGACCTTCTCGCCGCCCCAGGACTCGTTGTGGAACAGCACCAGCAGGCTGTGCTGGGCCCAGGCGCCGCCGCCGCCCCAAGGCGTGTCCCCGGCGGCCTCGTCGATCGCGGTGCACAGCACATAGCGCGCGGCCATGGCCTGCTGCGACGCGATGCCCTGGGCCGCCGCCGCCGTGGCGAAATCGCGCAGCGACTGCGCCAGCGCATTCTTCAGTGCCACCGGATCGGCCAGCGCACGGGTGCCCCGGATCTGCGGCAGCGCCAGCAGCAGCCGGTTGGCCAGCGCGACCAGCGGGTTCAGGGCCTGCTCAGGCCAGGCCACATCGGGCAGGCCGGTCGCAGCCGGGCTGGCCAGCGGCGGGCGCATCGCCGCCGCCCGGCCGCCGGGGTTCGGGCGGATGATCGTGGCGCCACTGTCGGGCAGCGCGAAGGGGTCATTCGGATCGGGGCTGACCATCGCGGTTCCTCGGCGGTTCCTCAGCGGTCCATCGGCGGTCCATCAGGGCCGGATCGCCCAGAGCTCCAGCTCCAGGCCGGGAAAGTCTCCCGCCACGTGTAGCGCGAGGTTGCCGCTGCGCTCGAACTGCTTCCACAGCTCGCCGCTGCGGTCGACCTCGAAGTAGTGGTAGCCGGCGTGGTAGGGCAGCTGCCGCGGCGCCACCGGCAGGTTGCGCAGCGCCATGCCCGGCAGCGCCAGACTGACGATCTCGCGGATTCGCTCGACCGGCCCCAGCTTGGCCTGGGCGAGGAAGCGCTGGCACAGCTGTTCGGCCGGGAGCTGGGCCTGCACCGCCAGCACGAAGGCGCCGCTGCGCAGCAATTCGGCGTCGCGCACCACCGCGGTGCGAAAGCCGTGCTGGCGATCGGTGAGCTCGACCGCCGTAGCCCGCGGCACCGGCACCTGCGCCAGCTGCGTCGCCACGAACTGCAGCAGCGGGCCGAAGCAGCCCTGCAGGTCGTCGTGCCGGTAGGCCGGGAAGGGCTGCGGCGTGCGCTGGCCCGACTCGCTGCCGAAGCTGCTCAGCTCGCCGGCCAGCATCAGGCAGGCCTGGTGCAGCGTCTGCGGGTGGATGTGCGGGCCGAGGCTGAACTCACGCAGGAGCGGCTGGTGGCGGTTGAGTGCCATCAGCATCAGGAAGTCGGCGATTTCGGAGACGCCCTGGCGCGCATCGCCCATGCGCGCCGACAGCGCCTTGGCGTAGGTCTCCATCGCCGCGACCAGCTTCCCGACTTGATCGGAGAGCTGGCGGCTGGCGTCAATGCGCAGCTGTGGCGCGATGTAGCCGCGCTCGAGCAGCAGCTGCCGATCCGCCCGGCGCTCGAGCACCCGCGCCACGCCGAGTCCGGTTTCACCGTCGGTCAGGTCGCGTCGGCGCACCAAGCGCAACCGCAGGCGGCCGGTCTGCACCGTCACCGGGTCTTCTGCGGCGTCGGTGAGGTCTCGCAGCGACTCCTCCCCAACGTCGTAGCGGGCCGGCCCGGCCGTCGCATCGCCACCGAAATCGAAGTCGGTCGCCGCACTGCGCGCCAGCGGCGCAGCCAGGTGGATCACCTCGTCCTTCAGGTCGACCGGGATGTCCAGCGGCGCGGGCAGCGGCAGCAGGTCGGGCAGCGAGAACGGCGTGCCATCGGGCAGCACCCCGCTGGCTCGCAGCAGGCCCACGCGCCCCTGGGCCAGCAGGCCTTCGTCGATCAGCAACTCGGTGAAACCCCAGCCGTGCACCTGCAGCGCCTGGGCACGCGCCTGCACCAAGTGCTCGAGGTGCCGCGTTTCCTGCTGGAAGTGCTGCGGCTGCAGGAACATGCCCTGGGTCCACACCACCTTGTCGAATGCACTCATCGGCCTTCCTTGCCACTGGCCCTGTCGGATTCACTTGGCCGGCTGGATCGACACCCCGGCGGCGTCGACGCGGATCTGCCAGACCTGGCTGGCGCCGACGCGCACCGGCTCCACCGCCCGCCAGCGCGCCCGGTCGATGTCGCGAAACGCCGCAAAGACACCGACGAACTGCGTCTGCGCGTTCAGCGTGCGGTCGAGCTTGCGACTCTCCCCAGGCTGCAGGATGAATTCCTCGCGCAGCAGCAGATCGGCCCCCAGCTCGGCCTGGTCGCGCTGGAACAGCGACATGAAGTCGCTGGTGTTGAACGCCGCCACCGCCTTGAGTTCGTACAGCCGCAGCAGCACCGGCGAGGGGCGGCGGCGCAGGTCCGGATTGACGTCGGCCGTCGCCGCGACCGCGCCGTTCAACCGGGTTTCCTTCGGCCCGACGATCGCAGCGACCACCGCGGGGCGCGGGCCGCTGCAACCCGCCAAGGCGGCCAGCCCCCCGCCGCCGAGCAGGGCAGCACCCGCGTGGAGGAACTGCCGGCGCTGCAGCATCGGCCGGCACCCGGCAGCAGGCGCGCGGGTCGATCCGTCCGACACGGCAATGGAAGCAGCAGCGAGCGCGATCGGTTTCAAGGGGCCTCCTCCTGCCACCGCCTGGCCACCCGATCGGGGCAGCGGCGGGCGTCGATGTGGCCGAGATGGGCAGCTTAGTCAGAGCCGGCGCGCGCACAGGGTGACTTAGGTAACGCCATGGCGGGGGCGATGGCGCTGCCGCCACAGCCGCTCATTCGACGCAGTGATCGTCGTCGGGCAGCAGGCAGGCCGGGGCCAGCGCGCGGGTGCGGTTGCGCCCTGCGAACAGCGCCTGGGCTTCGGCACGCGGCATCAGCAGCCACATCTCGCCCCGGAACCGCGTGCGCGCCGCCAGCCGCCCGGCCTCCTGGCCGAAGCCCCAGAAATGGTCGGCCCGCACCGCACCGCGGATCGCACCGCCCGTGTCCTGCGCGAACACCAGCTTGCGCATCGCCGGTTGGCCAGCGTCGCCCTGGGTGGCCAGGAAGATCGGGTAACCCAGCGGCGTGCTGCGGGGGTCGACGGCCACCGAACGCCCCGCCGTCAGCGGAACACCCAGCGCGCCGACCGGCCCCGGCGCCGGCCGCTGGTCGGCCGCGACGCGGAAGAACACGAAGCTGGGATCCCGGGCAATCGCGGTAGCGCCGCCAGCGGGGCGCGGCCGCGCAGCGGGAGCCGCGGCAGCCGTGCCCGCCTTCGCCCGGCCCGGCGGCTGCGG
>DAOLLE010000170.1:0-6875 GCA_035331205.1 Burkholderiaceae bacterium | reverse complement strand
CAGGGCGGCACGACGCTGCGCCTCACCCCCGCCGGCCGCTCCCACGCCCTGGCGCGCACCGCGGCCCGCTGGCCCACCGCCCGCCTGGACCCGGAAGACCGGCTGCGACTCCACCCGCGCGCGCCCGTTCAGCCAAGCGGTGACGCGCCGACAACCCGCGAGGCCGAAGGGCTGCATCACCTGCTCGGCTGCCTGCACGGCAACCCCTGCATCCTGCCGGGCATGGTGCGGCAGATGCGTCTGAAGCTGGTCGCGCAGGGTTGGCCGCTGGCGCTGCGGCACGAGGCTGAGCTGTTCGACCATCCCGCGTTGAAGACCAGCGGCGGCGCTGCCTCGATCCGAGCCGAGCAGCGCAGGGCCGTCGCCGATGCCTTCCGCGCCCTGCCGGCCGACCTGCGCCGGCAGGCGGTGCAGCAACAACTCGCCGACCTGGTGCGCCTGTCCCCGCTGGCCGCCTCGGAATACGTCGGCGCCGTGCTCGCCGATCTGCCGCCCGACGACCTGCTCACCCGCGTCGACCTGGAGAGCGCTCGACAGGCCGCCGAGGAACTCCACCGCCGCATCGCCGCCCGCCTGGCCCAGGAACAACAGGCCAGCGGCGCCGACCACCTCACCCAGCAGGAATCCAGCAGCTACCTGCACCGTTTCAGCCGCCGCGTGGGCAGCGACCTGAGCCGGGCCTCGCTGCCGCTGCAGACTGCCTGCGTGCTGGCCCGGCGGGAGACCTTGCGGCGGGGCGACCAGACCTTGCCAAAGGGCGTAGCCTATGCCGATGTGGCCTGGGCGCTGGATGCCTCCGCGGGGGGCACCGCACGGGGTGCCAGCCTTCGGCTTTACCAGACTGCTTCTCAGACTCCTTCGCCTGGACAAACCGCCGACCTTTGGTCGCAGGTCAGCGTCACGGACGAGCCTGCAGCAGCCTTGGCCGTAGGTCTGCCCGAGGCGGCGCACATGGCTGTCTCCCAACCTCGCGATCCTTTGCGCTGCCTCCGTCTGGCTTGGCGGTCTGCCCGACGTTACGTAGATGGCGACCGATCCCGAGCTGAGTCCGTCATCGAGCGGTTGCAAGCTCGGTGGATGTTTCTGACGGTCTGGCCGGACCGCCTGATCGATCGCCTAGCCGACCCCGAATGGCACCGCGACGATCTGGATCGGCAACTGGTCGAAATCTCGCCGCTGCTCGGAATCGGTGAATTGGCCGCCGAACTGCGACTGCGCGGCCAGCGGGATGTGGCCGAGCAATTGCTGCTCAGTCTTCCCGAGGATTGGCGAATTCAACAGCGCATCGAGATTCCTGCCGACACCCCTCCGCGCCTGGTTTCGGCGAGCGCTCCAATACGCATCGATCCGGCTTGGTCGGTGCGCTTGGAAATTGGCAGTGTGACGGTTGACTTGGGACCCTTCGAGCGCCCCGACTGGGCTTCCGCATTGACCTTCGACCGCAACCGCTGGCAGGCCCAAGCCCCTGATGGGCGATGGTTGACGTGGGTGCCCCGCCGCCCGGTTCCTATGCGTTCAAGCGCGGATCTGCTCATGCTCCCTTGGGGAGCATGGTGGGACGCAAACGATGGCTTTCCCGTTGTCCGCGATCAGGGCTCGTTTGGCAGGCCGAACTGGGCTGTGCGCAACGGTGTCGATGAATATGGCTATTGGGCCGAATTCGAAATACCAGGCCGCTCCGGCCCTGTCACTCAACGCCTGCGCTGGATCCCCCCCGGCGAGTTCTGGATGGGCTCCCCGGAATCCGAGGCCGAACGGCGCGATGATGAAACCCTGCACCGCGTGGTGCTGTCGCAGGGATTCTGGCTGGCGGACACGGCGTGCACGCAGGCGCTGTGGGAGGCAGTGCTGGGCGAGAACCCGAGCCATTTCAAGGGCGACCCGGCCAATCCGGTGGAGCAAGTCAGCTGGAACGACATCCACGAGAAGTTCCTGCCAGCGCTGAATCGGCTGGTGCCGGGGCTGGAGGCAGTGCTGCCCAGCGAGGCGCAATGGGAATACGCCTGCCGAGCGGGGACGCAGACGCCATTCTGGTTCGGCGAGCAGATCACGCCGGAGCAGGTGAACTACGACGGCAACTACCCCTACGCGAATGGAAAGAAGGGTGAATACCGCGAGAAGACCGTGCCGGTGAAGAGCCTGCCGGCGAACGGCTGGGGGCTGTACGAGATGCACGGCAACGTCTACGAATGGTGCGAGGACGTGCTGGGTGAGTACCCGAAGGAAGCGGTGGTGGACCCCATTGGCCCTCAAGACGGAGTTGAGGGCCGCCTGCGGGTGCTGCGCGGCGGCAGCTGGCTCCTCAACGGCAGGTACTGCCGGTCCGCCTACCGCAACGCGGTCTTGCCGGGTGTACGCAACCTGGACTTCGGCTTCCGCCTGGCCCGAGGGTTGGGGGTTCCCCAGCCGGCAGGCCAGGGCGCCGGAGGCGCCGGGGGGCAGCGGGCGGAGCCCGTTGCCCCCAAGCGGAGCGCGAAGGGTCAAGCTGGGACTGACGCGAAGACCAGAAAGGGAGCCGCTTGATGGCGCCCCCACGCAAAGCCCCGAAGGCCAAGACCAGGGCAAAGACGGCTTGGCAGCCTCCGCCGCCACCGTCCAAGATCCCCCTGCCCCCCGTCTTCCCCCACCGCTGGGCCTGCGCCTACGGTGAAGACGAGTTCGGCCTCTGGCAGGCCTTCGTGGTGAAGGGAGTTCGGCAGATGTTGCGCTGGATTCCGCCGGGGGCGTTCTGGTTGGGTTCACCGAAATTCGAGCCTGGACGCACCGACGATGACGACTGGGCGGCTGAAACTCGCCGCCACGTCACGCTGACGCGAGGGTTCTGGCTTGCGGATACAGCCTGTACGCAGGCGCTTTGGGAGGCTGTGCTGGGCGAGAACCCAAGCCGCATCACGGACGACCCGACCAACCCGGTGGTGCAGGTGAGCTGGAACGACGTGAAAAGGGAGTTCCTGCCCACGCTGAACCGGCTGGTGCCGGGACTGGAGGCGGAGCTGCCGAGTGAAGCCCGGTGGGAATACGCTTGCCGGGCGGGAACCAAGACGCCCTTCTGGTTTGGCAAGCAGATCACGCCGGAGCAGGTGAACTGCAACGGCTACTTCACCTACGCCAAGGGAGCGAAAGACGAATACTGGGGCCGGGGGAAACCGGTGCCGGTGAAAAGTCTGCAGGCGAACGGCTGGGGTTTGTACGAGATGCATGGCAACGTGCAGGAGTGGTGCGAAGACGTGATGGGTAAGTACCCGAAGGAAGCTATGGTGGATCCGCGCGGCCCTCAAGACGGAGCTACGGGCGGCGCGCGGGTGCTGCGCGGCGGCAGCTACGGCAACTCCAGCGTGTTTTGCCGGTCCGCCCACCGCTTCGCGAACCATCCGGGTGACCGTAGCCGCTTCATCGGCTTCCGCCTGGCCCGAGGGGCTGACTGAGGTTCCCCCTGGCGGAGCCCCGGCCCGCCGGAGGCGGGGGTGTTGGCTGTTGGGCTGTTGGCCCCGGCGGGAGGCCGGGGCCCGGAGGGGGCGGAGCCCGCGGGGTGTTGGTATTTCGGTGGCCGCAGGCGTTGCCTGCGGCCGGCGGTGATGTGGATGGGCGGCCTGCGCAGCTTCCGACCTGCTGTGTCTCTCCGCGGCGCGAAGTCATTTTGTACATCGCAGCTCGGCACCGCGAATGACCTCATTGCGGACCAATGCTTGAGGGGAAGCACTCCACCCATCTCTGTATGCTATTGTCATACGATACCCCTGGAGCTCCACCATGCCCACCGCCCCCGCCGCCGTCCTGAGTGTCCGCCTCAGCCCCAGTGAACGCGCTCTGCTGGAGGCGGCGGCGGAGCAGGCGCGGACCCACCTCAGTGATTTCGTCCGGCGGCGGGCCCTGGAGGCCGCCGAGGCCGATCTGCTGGATCGTCGCATCGTGACGATCGCAGCAAAGGACTGGGCCCGGTTCGAGGCCTGGGCCGACGAGCCGGCGAAGGAGGTGCCGGCGCTGCGTCAACTGGCCGAGGCTCGCCCGGTCTGGCAGAGCCCGCAGCCAGGGGAATGAAGGGCCTGACCACGGCGCCACGCCCGCTGGCGGCTGAAGACGACACGGCGGCCTTCGATTGTGGGCGGGCTGCGCTGAACCAGTGGTTGCGCCGCCATGCCTGGCGTAACCAGGAGCTGGGTGTGTCGCGCACCAGCGTGGTCTGCGACCCGGCGGCTGGCGACCTCATCGGTTTTGTGAGCTTGTCGGCGGCGCAGATCGAGCGGGCCTGGCTGCCCAAGGCGCAGCAGCGCAACCGTCCCGACCCGTTGCCGGCGATCCTGCTGGGCCAGTTGGCGGTGGATCTGCGGTGGCAGGGGCGGGGTGTGGCGCGGTCGCTGCTGTTCTATGCGCTCACCACGGCCGTGCGCCTGTCGAGGGAGGTGGGCTGCTTCTGCGTGCTGACCCACCCGCTGGATGACGAATTGCGGGCGTTGTACGCCCGCTTCGGCTTCGAGGACCTGCCCTTCGACCCCGGGCGCAGCATGGCGGTGCGCATCTGCGACCTGCTGCACAACGGGTTCGATGGAGCGGGGTGAGCGGCCCGGCAGGGGAGAAGCGAGCGGCGGTCGAGCGGCGGTCGAGCGTCGGTTCGTCGCCTGAGGGTGTCGGGCGACCGGGTCGGGCTCTGGCTCCCTATCGGTCCTCCACCCACGGATTCACCACCCGCACCCCCGTGCCATCGAAATCCCGCTCGTTGCGGGTCACGACCACCAAGCCGTGCACCGCGGCGGTGGCGGCGATGAGGCTGTCGCGCACGGGGCGCGGGTCGGAGACGACGTGGGTGTCGAGCAGGTAGGTCACCTCAGCGCCACCAGGGGCGCGTGTGGCGGTGGCCATCAGAGGTCACCGAGGTCGGCGGGCCGCGGGAGGTCGGGCAGGGGCGGGGCGTCGAAGGGGATGTCGGCGGCCTCGGCCGGTAGGGCGAGCAGGTCGGCGACGCGCTCGCCGCCGCCGGTCAGGCGCCGGTAGGCATCGATGCTCAGCAGCACATGAGCCGGCCGGCCGCGGTCGGCGATGAACACCGGGCCACGCGCGGCCGCCTTCTTCGCCGCGCTGGTGTCCTGTTGAACTCGCGGCTGCTGACGGTGGTGATGGGCGATGAAGAGGAGGGGGAGCTTACGCAATGACTGGGGGGCTTCTTGTCTTGCCTTCACAGCGCCCAGGCCGGCAACGCCCACACCGGGATCGGCGCTCCGGTGAGCGGCAGGCCGTCCGGCAGCATGCAGACCACCGTGCCTTCGCCCAGCGGCGCGCCGGTGCCAGCCAGGGTGCGCATGCCGGCCAGGGCCGCGGCGCCGGGGGAGGCGGACTTCTTGCACTCCACCGGGTGCAGGCGCCCGTCGGCCTCGATGAGCAGATCGACCTCGCGCTGGTCCTTGTCGCGGTAGTAGAACAACGGCGTCTGCCGCCCGGCGTGCTGGTGGCTCTTGAGGATCTGGGTGAGCACCCAGGTCTCGAAGATGGCGCCGGACATCGCGCCGGCTTCCAGCGTCTGGGGGGAGGTCCACTGCGTCAGCCAGGCGGCCAAACCGGTGTCGAGCAGGTAGAGCTTGGGGGTCTTGGTCAGCCGCTTGGTCAAGTTGCTGCTCCAGGGCGGCAGCAGCCAGGCGATGCCGGAGGCCTCCAGCACGGACAGCCAGTGCTTGGCGGTGTTGGGCGCCACATCGGCGTCGCGCGCCAAGTCGGCGATGTTGAGCAGCTGGGCGGTGCGCGCTGCGGCCGCGCGCAGAAAGCGCAGGAAGGCGGTCTGGTCGCCGACCCGGGCCAGGTCGCGCACGTCGCGCTGCAGGTAGGTCTGCAGGTAGGAGGCGTAGAACAGGTCGCGGTCCATCGTCGGGTTGGCGACCAGGGCCGGGTAGCTGCCGCGCCAGATCTGGGCGTACAGGCCGGCCAGGTCGCAGCGCTGTCCGCTGGCCTGCCGGGCCAGCGCCGCGTCGCGCCCGGGCAGGAAGGGGCCTGCGTCCGGCAGGGCCTGGGCTTCGCGGCTGGACAGGCCCAGCAGCGGCAGCACGGCCACCCGCCCGGCCAGGGACTCGGATACGCCCTGCATCAGGTGAAAAGGCTGGGAGCCGGTGAGCCAGTAGGCCCCGCGCACGGAGCGTTGCCGATCCACCGCCATCTTGATGTGCGGCAGCAACTCCGGGGCGTACTGGATTTCGTCGATCAGCACCGGCGGCGCCCAGGTCTGGATGAACAGCGCCGGATCCTCCCGCGCCAGGCGCAGCTGCAGGGGGTCGTCCAGGGTGACGTAGCGCCGCTCAGGCTCGGCCACGGCCCGCAGCAGGGTGGTCTTGCCCACCTGCCGCGCGCCGGTGACCAGCACGACAGGAAAGGTGGCGCTGGCCGCGAGGACCGGCGGACCCAGGAAGCGGTGAAGGTCGGGCTGCAAGGTCAATTTCCGTCCAAAGTGCAATGACGCTGCATTTTGGACGGAAATTGGGCCGCGAGAAAGGTCGTCGTCGGCGATGAGGCTGTCGTGCATCGGGCGTAGGTCGACGCTTCGGTCACTGCGGCCGGTCAGGCGTCGCCAGGTTTCGGTCTCAGCGGCCCATGCGTCGGCCGGGAACCCGCCGCTGCCTTGCGCGATCATTGCGGTCTGGACACCCCCTGCCGCACCGCTCGACGCATGCCCACCCTCTCGTCTCCTGCGCATCGCCCTTCCCGCCGATGGGGTTCCGGACTGACCGCTGTCGCGCTGCTGGCGCTGAGCGTCGTCGGGCTCGTGGCCGGAATGGCCCGGGCGCAGCCCGCCGCGCCCGCGCCGATCCCGACCTTCGGCGATTCGCCTTGTGTTGAGCGGCCGGCCGTGCCGGCTTCTGCGCCTGCGCCTTCTCCCTTGCCGCTTCCGTTGCCGG
>DAOLLE010000169.1:0-6885 GCA_035331205.1 Burkholderiaceae bacterium | reverse complement strand
ACGCCCACTGCGCCGACGCGCTGGTGTGCATCAGCAACTGCGACAAGATCACCCCCGGGATGCTGATGGCCGCGATGCGGCTGAACATCCCCGTCGTCTTCGTCTCCGGCGGCCCGATGGAAGCCGGCAAGACGAAGCTCGCCGGCTCGATCGAGATCAAGAAGCTCGACCTGATCGACGCCATGGTGATGGCCGCCGACCCCACTGTGTCCGATGCCGACGTGGCCGAGATCGAGCGCAGCGCCTGCCCGACCTGCGGCTCCTGCTCCGGCATGTTCACCGCCAACTCGATGAACTGCCTGACCGAGGCGCTGGGCCTGTCCCTGCCCGGCAACGGCACCGTGGTGGCCACCCACGCCGACCGCGAGCAGCTCTTCAAGCGCGCAGGCCGCCTGGCCGTCGAGCTCTGCCAGCGCTATTACGAGGGCGAGGACGAGTCCGTGCTGCCGCGCTCGGTGGGCTTCAAGGCCTTCGAAAACGCCATCGCGCTGGACATCGCCATGGGCGGCTCGACCAACACCATCCTGCACCTGCTGGCCATCGCCCAGGAAGCCGGCATCGACTTCACGATGGCCGACATCGACCGCCTCTCGCGCGACGTGCCGCAGCTGTGCAAGGTGGCGCCCAACACCAACAAGTACCACATCGAGGACGTGCACCGCGCCGGCGGCATCATGGCCATCCTGGGTGAGCTCGACCGCGCCGGCAAGCTGCACACCGACGTGCCCACCGTGCACGCCAAGACGATGAAGGACGCGCTGGACGCCTGGGACATCGCCCGCGCGCCCAGCGAGGCCGTCAAGACCTTCTACATGGCCGGCCCGGCCGGCGTGCCCAGCCAGGTGGCCTTCAGCCAGTCCACCCGCTGGCCCAGCCTGGACACCGACCGCGCCGCAGGCTGCATCCGCTCGTTCGAGAACGCCTTCAGCAAAGAAGGCGGCCTGGCCGTGCTGCGCGGCAACATCGCGCTGGACGGCTGCGTGGTCAAGACCGCCGGCGTGGACGACAGCCTGCTGGTCTTCGAAGGCCCGGCCCACGTGGTCGAGAGCCAGGACGAGGCGGTGGACCACATCCTGAACGACCAGGTCAAGGCCGGCGACGTGGTGGTGGTGCGCTACGAAGGCCCGAAGGGTGGCCCGGGCATGCAGGAAATGCTCTACCCGACCAGCTACATCAAGTCCAAGGGCCTGGGCAAGGCCTGCGCGCTGCTGACCGACGGCCGCTTCTCCGGCGGCACCTCGGGCCTGTCGATCGGCCACTGCTCGCCCGAAGCGGCGGCCGGCGGCACCATCGGCCTGGTGAAGAACGGCGACCGCATCCGCATCGACATCCCCAACCGCTCGATCGACGTGCTGGTCAGCGACGAGGAACTCGCCCGCCGCCGCGCCGAACAGGACGCCCTGGGCTGGAAGCCGGCCCAGCCCCGCCCGCGCAAGGTCTCAGCCGCGCTGAAGGCCTACGCCCTGCTGGCCACCTCGGCCGACAAGGGTGCGGTGCGCGACCTGTCGAAGCTGGAAGACTGATTCCGGCCCGCTCCGGACGCCAAACGGCCGCCCGATGGGCGGCCGTTTGTGTGTTCAGCCTTGTCGTCGTTGGGTTCCCGGTGTCCGTCCGGTCGCCCACGATGACGGGTGGCCCGCGCCTCACTCCCCCCGCACGCAGCGGTCGCGGCCGCGGTCCTTGGCCTGGTAGAGCGCGACGTCGGCGCGGGCCAGGACGGATTCGGCGCGCTCGCCAGAGCGGGCGTGGACCAGGCCGGCGCTGGCGGTGTAGCCGAAGCCGGGGCGGTCGGGCAGGGGGCGGGCGGTGCGGGTCCGGTCCAGGATGCGGTGGACGCTGGCCTCGGCCGTCGCCAGGTCACCCTCGCCGAGCAGCAGCAGGAACTCCTCGCCGCCGATGCGGCCGCAGGCGTCCGCGCGACCCAGGCTGGCCTGCAGGCCCTGGGCGAAGTGGCAGAGCACCGCGTCGCCGGCGGCGTGGCCCATCCAGTCGTTCACGCGCTTGAAGTGGTCGAGGTCGATCAGCGCCACGCAGGGCAGGCGGTCGTCGCCCTGGCACAGCGCCTGGTTCAGGCGGTCGAGCACGAAGCTGCGGTTGCCGATGCCGGTGAGCGGGTCGACCAGGCTGGCGCGCAGCGCCAGGTCGCGGGCGATGCGCAGCTCGCGGTGGTCGCGGCCCAGGTCGCTCACGTCCACTGCCAGTTCCAGCAGCCAGCCCCCGGGCGTGACGGTCTGGGTCATCAGGATCCAGCGGCCGTCGTGCAGATCGACCTCGAACTGGCGGTAGGCCGTGCGCCCGCGCCGCGAGGCGGTGGAGGCCAGCCAGGCCTCGAACTCCGGGGCCTGAATCACCGGCCCGACGCGGCTGCGGTGGCTGTGGCGCATCAGCTCGGCCCAGGTCTGACCGTGGCTCTGGTGGGCGATGCCCATCATCTCGCAGTAGGCCGGGTTGGCCCAGCGCAGGCGGTCGTCGGGGTCGAAGGCTGCGACTTGGCCCCCGTGGTGGAGCAGCGCGGGAAACAGGGCCTGCGCGAGCCCGTCGGGGATGCCGCCAGAATGCAAATCCATGGCCGGCCTATCGGCTGGCTCCGCGGCGGGTTGAGGATGTTGGGCGGCCTCAGCGTGCAATGACCACCAAGCCCTTCAAATACTCCCCTGCCAGTCGGGGTCACGTCGTTCCGTCACCCACCCAGTTCTCCACCCGCAGCCCCGACACCCGCTCGAACTCACGCGTGTTGTTCGTCACCAGCACGCAGCCGGCCGCCCGGGCGTGCGCGGCGATCCACAGGTCGTTGTTGCCGATCGGCTGGCCGCTGCGCTGCAGCGCGGCCCGGATCTCACCGTAGTGCTCGCCCGCTTCGACGGGCAACGGCAGCACCTGGATCAGCCGAGTCAGCTGCTCCAGTCCCGCCAGCGCCCGCTCTCTCGCTTGGCTCTTCTCTGCACCGAAGCGCAGTTCGCCATAGGTGACCAGCGACATCCCCAATTCGTCCGCCGTATGGCGGGCAAAGCGCTCCCGCACCTCGGGCGGATGGTGCCGGGTGATGTAGATGCAGATGTTCGTGTCGAGCAGATAGCGCGTCGGGGCCGCCATCACAGCCCCTCTCGTTCCTGCGGCGGCGCATCGTCCCGCCCCTCGGCCATGAAGTCCTCGGGCAGCGCCGCCAGCGCATCGAAGATCACCGCCGCGGAGCGCTGCGGCACCCGCAGGATCACATCGTCGCCCTGCCGCAGGATCTCCACCTCATCCACGTCGAAGCGGAACTCCTTGGGCAGGCGCACGGCCTGGCTGTTGCCGGATTGGAAGACGCGAGTGAGGGTCATGGGGTCTCCGTTGAATATACGAAATGTATATACAGTAGAGCCGCTTTGGCAAGCTGGTTGGATGGCACTTGAACTGGCAAACTGGCCCGACGATTCCAACCGCATCGGGGTGAGGCCAACATGGGAGACGCGGCGCAGCACGACCTCTTCCTCAGCTACCGGCGCGCCGATGCGCCCCGGCTGGAGCCGCTATTGGCGGCATTGCAGGCTCAGGGCCTGCGTGTGTGGCGCGACACTCGCGAGATCGAGGACTTTTCCAGTGTCCAGCAGTCCATCGATGCCGGCCTGGGACGGTCGCGGGCGATGCTGGTCTGGTACTCGGTGGCCTACAACGAATCCCGCGCTTGCCAGTGGGAGCTGACCGCTGGCTACCTTGCCGCGCAGGCCGATCCGGAAACCGGCCGCGATCCGCGCCGCCGCGTCTTGGTCATCAATCCCGAACCAGGCAACAGCCACATCCACCTGCCGGAATTGTTCGACCAGCAGTGGCTGGCGTCCCCTGCCGAGGGTGACGATGCGGCCACTCGGGCGTTGGCGCAGCGCATTCAGACCGTACTGGCACAGGTTCCCGCCACGCCGCTCGGGAATCTGCGTGCGCTGATCCCGCCGCGCTGGTGTCCGTACCCTGGTACCGGGTCGACCCGTTTCGTCGGCCGCCTTCGGGAGATGTGGCAGCTGCACGGCCACCTGCAGACCGGTGAGGCGGCCATGCTCACCGGCAGCGGCGGGCTTCCCGGACTTGCTCAGGTGCGCGGCGCGGGCGGTATCGGCAAGAGCCTGCTGGCGGAGGAGTACGCACTGCGCTTTGGCGGCGCCTACCCCGGCGGCATCTTCTGGCTGCGCGCCGGGGGCTTCACCGACCGCGACGACGAAATCAGCCCGACCGAGCGCCTGTCCCGCCTCGAAGGCCAGATCATCGGCTTCGCGCAGCAACTGGGACTGCACATCAGCGGCCTGTCGCCGCGCGAAGTGCAGGGCCTCTTCGCCGGCCACCTCGGCCGCCAGGGCCAGCCGTTCCTGTGGATCGTCGATGACCTGCCTGCCGACCCGGGCCCGGAAGGCCTGGCGCCTTGGCTCGCACCACACCCGCTTGGCCGCACGCTGATCACCACCCGCGCCCGGCGCTTCAACCACGTCCGCCAGATCGAGCTGCCGCAACTCGACGAGCCCGAAGCCCTGCGCCTGCTCTCGCGCAACAGGCCACTCGGCGACGCCGACCGCCCCATTGCCGAAACCATCTGCCGCGAACTCGGCTGCCACGCGCTGGCCGTCGATGTGGCCGCCGCGCTGATCGAACAGTGCGGCTTTGTCAGTTTCCTGACCCGTTTACAGCAAGCCAGCGCCGACAAGGACGCGCTCGAAGTCGCCGCCCGCCTCGACGAGGCCCTGCCCAACGGTCACCAGCGCAGCATCGCCGCCACGCTGCTGGCCAGCATCCGCGAACTCGACGCCCCGACGCTCGACGTGCTGCGCCTCGCCTCCCTGCTCGCTCCGACCCCGATCCCGCGTGACCTGATCTGGCGCAGCATCGCCCGCGCCGACCGTCTCGAGCCCGACGACGCCCAGGATCTCTGCGACCTTGCCCTCAGCCGCGCTAAATCCAGCAGCCTCGCAGACCCGGCCGATGCCGGCGGAATCGTGGTTCACACACTGGTGTCACGCACACTCCGCCTGCACAGGCCGGACGATGAACGCTCCGAGCGGCTGCGTTCGGCAGCAGTGGCGGTACTGAATCTGGAAATGCCGCGGGCAGCGGACATTCGCGAACATACCAGCCTGATGAAGTTGGTTCCCCACGCTAGTTTCTTGGGCCAAGAGCTGAATGAGTTAGGCACAATCATTTTATTAGAGTGGGTGGCTCGATACAGCTTAGAACAAGGGCAGTATTTGTCTGCCGAAATGGATTATGCAAGGGTTTTGAAAGCAAGTGCCTTGGTTCTTGGGTCAAAACACCGAAATACGCGTATATTTTTTACTAACTTCGCAGTACTACTGAGAAAGGTGGGCGACCTTTTAGGTTCACGTGAATTGCTTGAAAAGATCTTGTTTATCCAGCGCCGCGAGGATGGCGAAGAACATCTAGGTACACTAATGGTTCAGGAAGGTCTTGCTGCTACGATGTTCGATCAGGGCGACCTGATAGGTGCCCATAAACTTCAAGAATCCGTTCTTGGCATCCGGCGTCGCGTACTGGGTGAAGAAGCGTCAGCTACGTTGCGATCTATCTCTAACTTGGCCTTGACGCTTCAGGAGGAAGGCGACCTGATAGGTTCCCGTCAGTTGCAAGAATATGTGTTGAGTGTTCAGCGTAGAGTGCTTGGCGAAGAAAGTTCGGACACGCTGACGTCCATGAATAATCTTGCTATGAACCTACAAATGAAAGGGGATCTGTCTGGTGCCCGCAAGTTGCAGGAGTCTGTCTTGGGAACTGGGTGTCGGGTTTGGGGCAAAGAGCATTCAGATACGCTGATTGCCATCAATAATCTCGCCCTGACAATCTGGAAGCAAGGTAATTTACCTGAGGCTCGACATTTGTTGGAGGTATGTCTGGATATTCAGCGGCGCGTTTTGGATCAGGAACATCCAAATATACTCTCGGCCACTGGAAATCTTGCTACTCTGGTGCTTGAGCAGGGCGATGTTTCGAGATCCCGTTCATTGCTGGAGTCCGTGCTATGCATCCAGCGGCGTGTACTTGGTGAGGAGCATCCGGCGACTCTGAGGACAATACATAATTTTGCTGCGTTGCTAAAGATGGAAGGGGATTTGCCCGGTGCCCGTCATTTACAGGAATCTGTTCTCGGCATCCAGCAGCGTTTGATCGGTGAAGAGCATCCAGATACATTGAGATCAATCTGTAACCTTGCCGTTATTCTCCAGGAGCAGAGTGACTTCGCTGGAGCTCGACAGTTGTTGGAATATGTTGTTGGCGTCCGACATCGGGTGCTAGGATACAAGCATACTGACACAACTCTGTCGGCATGGAATCTATTTTGTTGCCTTAGGAAACTCCTCAAGTTTGAGGAGGCTGAACTGCTGCATAGCGAACTGCTTGTTTGGCTGCAGACAAGCCCGCTAGGCGTACTGAGTGGCCGACAATTGGCGATTGCGCAGCTCTTGCGCAAAAATTCAACCTCATAGTTGACACTTGAAATCATGTGTCAACCCGCCCGTCTTGGGTGGAGCTAATTTCCATTTCGCAATGATTTCCTGCAATCGACGGGGACGCTGCTCACAGTCCCTCTGCCTTTTCGCGCACAGCGGTCACCCTCGTCGAGGGTCAGCAGAAACTCTTTGCCGCCGGAGCGGCCGCAGTCGACCTGACGGTCCGTGGAGAAATGGCAAAACGCCGGATCGCCAGCGGCGTTGCCCATCCTGTCGCAGGACGCCGGGTTTTGACCGCAGCACCGGCTGCTGCTTGAGTTCCCTCAGCGGGCAACGACCACCAACCCCTTCAAATACTCCCCCTCCGGGAACCGCACCGTCGTCGGGTGATCCGGCGCGGCCTCCAGGCGCTGGAGGATGTAGCCGTCCACGCCCGCGTCCATGCCGGCGCCCGCGA
>DAOLLE010000168.1:0-6904 GCA_035331205.1 Burkholderiaceae bacterium | reverse complement strand
CGATGCCCTCAGCCGTTTCGACAGCGACCAGGGCGTGCAGTTCGAGACCTTTGCCACCCAGCGCATCCGCGGCGCGATGCTCGATGAGCTGCGCGGGGCCGACTGGATGAGCCGAGGCAACCGCAAGCACCAGCGTGACATCGAAGGGGCCGTCCACCGGCTCGAACAGCGCCTGGGCCGGGCGCCGCTGGAAAGCGAAATCGCCAAGGAGATGGGCATCTCCCTCGCCGAATACCAGGACCTGCTCAACAAGGTGCGCGGCACCCAGCTGATCTACCTGGAGGACATGGGCGGTGGCGAGGAGGGCGACAACGACTTCCTCGACCGCCACGTGGCCGAGGAGGGCTCCGACCCGCTGGCCCGGCTCAACGACCGCCGCATGCGCGAGGCGCTGGTCGAGGCGATCAAGAACCTGCCCGAGCGCGAGCAGTTCGTGATGAGCATGTATTACGAGCAGGACATGAACCTCAAGGAAATCGCTGCGGTGCTGGGCGTGACCGAGTCGCGCGTGTGCCAGCTGCACAGCCAGTCGATCGCCCGCCTGCGTGCCAAGCTGCGCACCTGGTGAATCCCTGTGGGCTGCGATGCCCCTGACCTGCACGGCGCAGGGGTTCTTCGGATTTCGAGCCGGAAATCAACCGGAACCGACCCGGCCCGCACTGACGGATGACCGGATCGCGCCATGGAGACACCGTTCATGCTGACCCTGCTGCGTTCTCGCCGCTCGGCCGCGGCCCCGGAGCCGGGCGCGGCACCCCAGAGTCCCGCGATGGCCGCCCAGGCCGATGACGTGGTGCGACGCATGGCCGGCAAGGTCTCGAGCATCGGCCGCGACGCCGCCGAGGCGCGTGGCGTCATCGAGGACACGCAGCGCGTCGTGGTCGCCCAGGTCGAGGCGATGCAGGCACTGACCGATCAACTCGACGACGTCCAGGCCGCCCAGACCGCGATCGGTCAGGCCACCGGCGCCAGCCTGGAGGCGGTGGCGCGCGCGCGCCGTGGTCGCCCAGGTGGCCAGCGAGGTGGCCGGCATCGTGCAGGTGCTGCACGAGGTGTCCGCCGCGGCCGGCGACATCACCCAGATTGCATTGCAGACCCGGCTGGTGGCCTTCAACGCCTCGGTCGAGGCCAAGCGCGCCGGCGAGGCCGGCCGTGGTTTCGGCGTCGTCGCCGATGCGGTCAAGGACCTGGCCGGGCGCGTCGAGGTCTCGTCCAAGACGATCATGGGCACGCTGGCGCAACTCGATCAGCGCATCGAGGCCTTCTCGCGCGACATCCGCATCGACGAGCGTGTCGGTGCCCCTGTCGGCGGCCCACCCGCGACGGCGCCCAGGGGTGCGATCCACCGAGCCTTCGCCGACGTCGAGACCGATGTGCAGCGCATCAACGTCGCCGCCGAGGACAGCCGCGCGATCTGTCGGCGGGTGAGCGAGCGCACCGGCGCGCTGGGCCAGGACATGCAGACCGCGATGACCGGCCTGGACACGGCGATGGCCTGCAGCGAGCGCTTCCTGAAGGTGTCCGAGCAGCTGATCGACGAACTGGCCTCCAGCGGCATTGCCACCGAGGACACGCCCTACATCGAAGCCGCGCAGCGCGTGGCCGGCGAGGTCGGCCGGGCGCTGGAGCAGGCCCTGGCGCGTGGCGAGATCAGCGAGGCCGACCTCTTCGACGAGGACTACCGGCCGATCCCGAACACCCGGCCACAGCAGCACCTGACGCGCTTCGTCGCGCTGACCGACAAGCTGCTGCCGCCGATCCAGGAGCCGATGCTGAATTTGAGCCCGAAGGTGGCGTTCTGCATCGCGGCCGATCGCAACGGCTACATCGCCACGCACAACCGCAAGTATTGCCAGCCCCAGCGTGGCGACCTGGCCTGGGACACCGCCAACAGCCGCTACCGGCGCATTTTCAACGATCGCAGCGGGCTGGCTTCGGCGCGCAACTCCCGGCCCTTCCTGCTGCAGACCTACCGCCGCGACATGGGCGGCGGCCGCCACCTGCTGATGAAGGAGGCCAGCGCGCCGATCACCGTGGCGGGGCGCCACTGGGGCGGGCTGCGGCTGGCCTACCAGTTCTGATGCCGCGCGCCGTGGCTCAACGCGCCAGCGTCGATGGCCGCACCGCGCAAAGCCAGTCGCAGCGCAGTGTGCCGCGGCGGTGCAGACGCTCACGCAGGCGGTGGTAGCTCGCCGGCAGCTGCGTCAATGCCAGCGACAGCGGCAGCAGGGCCCAGGCCCCGACCGCCGCCAGCGGCAGCATCAGCACCCAGCCCACCAGCCAGGCGCCGAGCATCAGGTTGCACAACGCCAGCTCGACCCGCCGACCTTCGGCGTGGGTCAGGTGCCAATGCTTCAGGCTCTCGAGCTGCTGCAAGGTCATCACGGGCTCCATCAGGGTTTACCCGAGATTTTGACCGATGATCCGCATGCGCAGCGATTGGAAATCGCTGCGGAAGTCACTGATATTCAGCGGGCCGAGGCCGCGCCGAAACCGGCCAAGTCGGCAGACTTGCGATGGTGCCGGTGCCGGGGTTGACGCCCGCCGAGATCGGCCGCGACCGCCTTCGAGGGCCCGTCGGCCTCAGGAGCAGGTGCTGCCGCCGCAGCCGGAAATCGCCGCTTCGGGCTGGATCGGTCGCTCGATCGCGCCGGAGGCGGCGTCGTAGCCCACCTCGCCCATGTGGAAGATCAGTGCCGCGTCCATCGATTGGGCGTGCTGCTCGAACCAGGTGGCCAGCTCGGGCAGCAGGCGCGGAATCAGCTCGTCCTGCCCTTCGTCGACCACCCGGCGGCGCACTTCGCGCAGCAGGTCGAGCACCTGCTTGTGCTGGTTCGAGTGGCAGTTCTCGGGGGTGAAGCCGGTCGCTGCCATCCAGCGGTCTTCCTGTGCAAAGTGCTCGACGGTGTGCTCGACCAGGGCGTCGTAGCGCGCCAGCACGTCGCCAGCCCCCGCCGCCCGCGCGGACTCGAGTTCGTTGAGCAGCACCACGAACTCCTGGTGCGTTGCATCCATTTGCGGGTGTTGGTTGGCGAGTTCAGCGGTCCAGGCAAGCAGCGTCATGGTGATTCGGGGCAGGAAGGCACGGCGGCGCGCATCGGGCCGCGCGAGGCGCGAAGCCTAGCAGCTCCGAGCCCCTGCCATATTGCCGGATGTCAAGGGTAGAGACCCCGTACCTCGCGGGCGGTCAGGATGCGCTCGCAGGCCACCGCGAAGGCGGCGGTGCGCAGTGCGATGCGGTGCTGGTCGGCGGTGTCCCAGATGCGCGCCAGCGCGTCGACCATGATCTTGTCGAGCCGCTGATTGATCTCGTCCTCGGTCCAGAAGAAGCTGGAGAAGTCCTGCACCCACTCGAAATAGGAGACGGTGACCCCACCGGCGTTGCAGATCACGTCGGGCATCACCAGGATGCCGCGGTCGTGCAGCACGTCGTCGGCATCGGGCAGCGTGGGGCCGTTCGCGCCCTCGAGCACGATGCGCGCGCGCAGGCGCCGCGCCCGGTCGACGTCGATCTGGCCTTCGAGCGCGGCGGGGATGACGATGTCGCAGTCGACGTCCCAGAACGCTTCGTCGTCGAGCCGTTCGCCGCCCGCGAAGTCGGCCACGCTGCCGTGCTGCTTGACGTGGCTGGCCAGGGCGGCTGCGTCGAGGCCGCGCGGGTGGTAGACCGTGCCCCCGTGGTCCTGTACCGCGACGATGGCCGCGCCGGCTGAGGCAAAGAGCTCGGCCGCCGCGCAGCCGACGTTGCCGAAGCCCTGCACCGCCACCCGGGCACCGGTCAGATTCAGGCCGAGGCGGCGCGCCGCTTCCCGCCCGGTGACGAAGACGCCACGCCCGGTGGCCTTGACCCGACCGAGCGAGCCGCCCAGGTCGATGGGCTTGCCGGTCACCACCCCGCTGGCGGTGGCGCCGATGTTCATCGAATAGGTGTCCATCATCCAGGCCATGACCTGGGCGTTGGTGTTGACGTCCGGGGCCGGGATGTCCTGCTGCGGGCCGATGATGATGCCGATCTCGCTGGTGTAGCGCCGCGTCAGGCGCTCCAGTTCCTTGATCGAGAGCTGTTTCGGGTCGACGCGGATGCCGCCCTTGGCGCCCCCGTAGGGCAGGTTGACCGCGGCGTTCTTGATCGTCATCCAGCCGGCCAGGGCCATCACCTCGGCCAGCGTGACGTCGGGGTGGTAGCGCACGCCGCCCTTGCCGGGGCCGCGGCTGAGGTTGTGCTGGACCCGGTAGCCCTCGAAGTGGCGCACCGTGCCATCGTCCATCTCGATCGGGACATCGACGATCAGCGCCCGCTTGGGCCGCCGCAGCGTTTCGCCCCAGCGCGCCAGCCGACCCAGGTAGGGCAGCACGCGGTCGATCTGGGCCAGGTAGGTGCCCCAGGGCGAATGGGGCTCGGACGAGACATAGGACAGCGACGTGCTGGAGATCGCCGAAGGGGTGTGGGCAGCGTTCATGCGGTGGGGCCTCGTGGGTCAGGTCGGGCCAAAGCCCGGATCGCACGACGGTGCGCCCGGTCGCCGTCGGTTTGTGACCGCGCTCCGATGCACACCCCGTGCACCGCAGCGACTCTAGAGCCAGTACAGCGCCCTGTGCGGCCCCAGGTCATGCGAATGACTCCACCTGATCCAGCCGGGGGAGGCATAAGTCCGCCCGCTTCAGGGTATGCCCTGACTGGCTGGTCAGCCCTGCTCAGACGGACTGGCCCGGCCCGATCGACCGACCCCGAGCCATCGGGCTCGATCGGCGCAAGCGCCTCAGCGCAGCGCCATCAGGTCGCGCAGCTCGCGCTTGGCCAGCACGGCGGGGCGGCGGCTGACCAGCTCGCCCAGGTCTTCGGCAAAGGCTTCGCTGCGCCGACAGGCGTCGACCCAGTCGAGACCGTGGGTCGAGTCACCGGGCAGACCGGGCTGAACCGGCGCGGCGTGGCGGGCCGGGTGGCGGCGCAGGGCGCGGGCGAGGCGGCGGGCAATGCGTTTCATCAGGGACTCCCGTGGGGTTCATCGGGTCTGTCGACCCCCTGCCCGCACTCTGAAGCCCCCGTATGTCAGGCCTGCGACGCGGCTGTGTGGAATGTGACAAAACTTGTCATCTGCCGAATTCGTCACCCAATTCCTGCGCACGTCGCCGCGCCGCCTCCAGCGCATCGACGAAAGCCGGCCCGACACCCGCGGCCTGCAGCGCCATCAAGGCGGCGTAGGTGGTGCCACCCTTGCTCGTGACGCGCTCACGCAGCGTGGCCGGGGTTTCGGGTGAGCGCCGCGCCAGCTCGGCCGCCCCCGAAAAGGTGGCCAGAGCCAGCTGCTTGCCCTGCTCGGCGCTCAAGCCCATGCGCTCGGCGGCGGTCATCATTGCCTCAACAAAATAAAACACATAGGCGGGGCCGGAGCCCGACAGCGCGGTCACCGCGTCGAGGTCAGCCTCGCGCTCGACCCACAGCACGCCGCCGGTCGGGGCCAGCAGGGCCTGCACCCGCTGGCGCTCGGCGGCGGTCACGTCCGGGCGGGCGTACAGCCCGGTGATGCCCTGGCCGATCAGCGCCGGGGTGTTGGGCATCGCGCGCACGATGCGCTGGCTGCCGGTGGCGCGAGCGATCGCGTCGCTGCGGATGCCCGCCATCACCGACAGGTGCAGTGCGGCACCGACGTGGGCGGCGCAGGGCGCGGCGGCCTCGCCGAAGCTTTGCGGCTTGACGGCCCAGACGACCAGGTCGGCCGCGCCCAGGCGCGCGTCGGCCGCTGGCAGGGCCTCGATGCCGAAGTCGGCGCGCAGCTTGTCGCGTTGGGCGTCCCAGGGTTCGACGACGAGCAGGCGCTCGGGTGGCGTGCCGCTGCGGATCAGGCCACCGAGGATGGCGCTGGCCATGTTGCCGCCGCCGACGAAGGCCAGCAGGGCGTTGGACGAAGAGGGGGAGGTGCTCATGGCCCGCAGTGTAGGCAAGCCAGGGGCGCTTCGAAGGGGCCGCCGATCAGCTCCGGCCACCGAAGATCGCGGTGCCCACGCGCAGCAGCGTGGCGCCCTCCAGCACCGCGGCTTCCAGGTCGGCGCTCATGCCCATCGACAGCGTGTCCAGCGCCAGCCCCTGGCGCTGCAGCGCCTCGAGCAACTCACGCAGCGCGCGGTGGGGCCGGCGCTGCGCCGCCTCGTCCCCGTTCGGCTCGGGAATGGCCATCAGGCCGCGCAGGCGCAGATTCGGCAAGGCGGCCACCGCATGGGCCAGATCGGCCACTTCGGCGGGGGCGACCCCGCTCTTGCTGTCCTCGCCGCTGATGTTGACCTGCAGGCAGACCTGCAGCGGTGTGGCCCAGGCCGGGCGCTGTTCGGACAGGCGCTGGGCGATCTTCAGCCGATCGATGCTGTGCACCCAGTCGAAGGCCTCGGCCACCGCACGCGTCTTGTTACTTTGCAGCGGCCCGATCAGGTGCCATTCCAGCTCGCTGCGCAGGTCGGCGAGGGCCTCGATCTTGGCCAGGCCTTCTTGCACGTAGTTCTCACCGAAGGCCCGCTGGCCCGCTGAGTGGGCCTGCCGCACCGCTTCGGCCGGCTGGGTCTTGCTGACCGCCAACAATGTGACACTGTGGGCAGAACGCCCCGCCCGGGTGCAAGCGTTCGTAAGGCGCTCCCGGACTGCTTGTAGCCGGTTCGTGATCGTCGTCATAATCGGTGAGCTTAGGGCATTGCGCGCGCGGTCGCTGCGCGCGAGGGCCCGGCCGGTCCTTCCAGGCCGAAGGAATTCCCCAGACGCACGACCTCTCCGAAGCGGCGGACGCGACGCCGGACGCTACATTTCCAGCATGGACATCACTCAGTTGCTCGCGTTCTCGGTGCGCAACAAGGCTTCGGACTTGCACCTCTCGGCCGGCCTGCCGCCGATGATCCGCGTGCACGGCGACGTGCGGCG
>DAOLLE010000167.1:0-6908 GCA_035331205.1 Burkholderiaceae bacterium | reverse complement strand
TGCAGGACGTGGCCGACGACAGCTCGGAGATGCCGCACATCCTGATCAACCAGGCCCGGCTGCACGAGCTCTTCCTCGAGGTGATGAAGAACTCGCCCTCGCGCCTCGAGCCCGACTACAGCTGGGAAATCGTCGACGTCACGGTGGACCCGACCACCGACGACCACCCGGTCACGGTCACGCTCAAGGACGCCAGCGGCGTGAACTGGTGGGCCACCCGCACGGTGCGCGCCAACTATGTGGTCGGCTGCGACGGCGCGCACTCCGCGGTGCGCAAGTCCATCGGCGGCGTGCTGCACGGTGACGCCGCCAACCAGGCCTGGGGCGTGATGGACATCCTGGCCAACACCGACTTCCCGGATGTGCGGCAGAAGTGCCTGATCTCCTCGGCCAACGAAGGCAACGTGCTGATCCTGCCGCGCGAGGGCGGCTACGTCTTCCGCATGTACGTGGAACTCGACAAGCTCAAGGACGGCGAAAAGGCCGCGAGCAAGAAGTTCACGCAGGACGACATGATCGCGGCGGCCAACCGCATCATCCAACCGTACTCGATCGACGTGAAGGAGATCGTCTGGTGGTCGATCTATGACATCGGCCACAGCATCACCGACAAGTTCGACGACGTGGCCGAGGGCTCGGACCGCAACCCGCGCGTTTTCACCGCCGGCGACGCCTGCCACACCCACTCGCCCAAGGCCGGCCAGGGCATGAACGTGTCGATGCAGGACACCTTCAACCTCGGCTGGAAGCTGGTGCACGTGCTGCAGGGCCGCGCCGACGCCAGCCTGCTGCGCAGCTACTCGAAGGAGCGCCTGACCGAAGCGCGCCGCCTGGTCGAGACCGACCACGAGTGGGCCCGCATCATGTCCGCGCCGACCACCCAGGCCGAACGGGAGGGCAAGGAGGAGCCGCGCATCATCCGCCAGTTCAAGGCCAACCTGGAGTTCACTGGCGGCACCGCGGTCAAGTACGACAGCTCCACCCTCTTCGCCGCCTCGGCGCACCAGGCGCTGGCCAAGGGCGAGGAGATCGGCCGCCGCTTCCACTCGGCGCCGGTGGTGCGCCTGTCCGACGCCAAGCAGATGCAGCTCGGCCACGTCGCAGAGGCCGACGCGCGCTGGCGCCTCTACGCCTTCGCGGGCAAGACCGACAGCTCGGCGCCGGGCTCGGCCATCCACCGGCTGGCCGACTGGCTGGAGACGAATCCGGCCTCCCCCGTGGTCAAGCACACCCGCCCAGGCGAGGACGTGGACGCGGTGATCGACTTCCGCGCCGTCTTCCAGCAGACCTTCGACCAGCTGGCCTACGAGCAGATGCCCTCGCTGCTCAAGCCCAAGACCGGCAAGCTCGGCCTGCAGGACCACGAGAAGGTCTTCTGCGTCGACCACAAGGGGGTGGGCGACATCTTCGACATGCGCGGCATCGATCGGGAGCAGGGCTGCATGATCGTGGTCCGCCCGGACCAGTACGTCGCGCACGTCCTGCCGCTGGACGCCTACGACGAGCTGGCGGCCTTCTTCGCCGGCATCCTGCGCTGAGCTGAACCGAGGGGACCGGACACGGCCTGACCTGGCCGACAGGGCCCGACGCGGCCGGCCGCCTGGCACCCACCAGGTCGCCGGCCGCTTTGCCTTTCAGCGCGCGGGGGAAAATCCACGGTTTGACGCAACGCCCCCCGGAGAACGAGCCCGTGAAGCCCTACGACATCGAAGTTCAGCGCCTGAAGTCCATGACGCACGACAAAGGCGCCATCGAGGTGAACATGGACGCACTGGTCATGGCCCGGCAGGCCCGCGGCGACGAGATGCCCACCACCTGCCTGCGCATCCCGGTGGACCACGCCCGCACGCTGCTGCAGCTGCTGAAGAAACAGTTCGCCGAGTTGGACGCGCTGCAGCCCCGCAGCCGCCGCTCCGGCCGCGCCTGAGCGCTGGGGACACCCCCGGCGCCCAACGCCCCTCCGGTGGGATGAACATCCCGCTCGGAGCCGTCAGCCCAGCAGCTCGACGTCCGGCAGGTTCGCGTAGACGGCGGCGTACGTGCTGAAGCGCGTCAGCGCCTCGACCACGACCGGCAGCGGCTCGGCCCAGATTTCCGGCAGATCGCGCTCCTGCGGCGCCTGGATCGGAAAGGCCAGCCGCTCCACCGGCGGGCAGAACTGCGCGTCCACCCCGGGCTTGTTGCCGCGCGCGTCGATCCGGTACCAGCCCCCGCCATCCAGCTGCACCGCGTTCAGCCCGTGCAGGCAAAACGGCGCCCCCTCCCCGCTCAGCGACAGCCGCTGATAACACAGCCCCGCCGGCACCCCATTGGCCCGCAGCAGCGCCGCCAGCAGGTGGCTCTTGGCGTAGCAATAGCCGGTGCGGTGGGTCAGCACGTCCGAGGCACGGCAGGTCACCGGATTGAGCTGGAAGTCCGCGCTGTGCCGAATCTCGTCGCGCACGAACTCGAAGCAGCGGCGGATCAGGTCGTCGCGCGAGGCGGCGAGCCCGGCCAGCGCCCGGGCCTGCGCCTGGATGTTGGGGGCGTGGAAGTCGATGCAGGGGCTGGGGGCGAGGTAGGGAAACACGGCGATACGGGGTCGGCGCAAGGGGCCTCACGGGCTCAAAACGATAACCCACGCCGTGAATCGAGCCGAAGGCCTCTTCGGCCACGGCTGAAGCGCCCGCGCGCCGACCGTCCGAGCAAGGCAGCGACGAGGCAGGTCGAAACCAGGGTTTCCACTGATTTCTTCGCACTCCCTCCACATTCCCCTGCCACGATGGGGTCGTGGCGCGGCGGTGCACAACAGAGCCCCCCCGCCTGCCGCGCCGAACACCGCTTCACTTCCCCGGAGAGAACCATGATCAAGATGTCCCGCGAATGGGCCACCCCGCTGACGATCGGCGTGTTTGCCCTGATGGCCGTCACTGGCTTGCTGATGTTCTTTCACCTCGACAGTTCGCTGCAGAAAGAGGTGCATGAGTGGGCCGGCTGGGTGGTGGTGGCCGCTGCGGCGCTGCACGTCAGCGCCAACTGGCTGGGCTTCAAGCGCTACTTCAAGCCGGGCGTGGGCGCCATGCTCATCGCGCTGTGCGCGCTGGTGATCGGCGCCTCCTTCGTCCCGCTGGGCGGCGGTCAGGGCGACGAGCCGATGTCCCCACCGGCCATCGCGATGCGGGCGATCTCGCAGGCGCCGCTGAAGTCGGTGGCGCCGCTGTTCGGCCAGTCCAGCGAGCAGGCGCTGCAGGCCCTGGCGAGCGCGGGAGTGGCGCTGGCCGACGAGAACGCCTCGATCGGCAGCGTCACCGGCACCGACCGCGGGCGCATGGGCGCCGCACTGCAGGCACTGGCGAGGCGAGACCTGCGCTGATCACCCGCCAGCCTCTCCCGGTCGCCCCAGGCGCCGAGGCCCCACCGGCCCGGCGCCTTTTCGCTTTCCGGCCTCCCGGCCGGAGGTTCCGGCAAGTCCAGCCGGCGACTGCGTGACGGGTTGCACTGGGCGGCGCCCCTCGCGACGACGAATCTGCGGAATCGCTCAAGTTGGCAAAGGGTCCGTCGACATCCCCCACATAACCCCTCAGATAGGGGGGGGGGAATATCGATGCAGCCGGCAACGACCGCAGCGGGCAGCGGCTGCGCGCTGGCCCCCGCTGACCCCTTGACCCCCTTCTTGCCACTCTGCCGAACACGCCCCATGCCACTGCCCGCCTATCCCCCACCTTCAGCGGCACCGGCCAGCGCAGCGAGCCTGCCCCCCGTGGCCCTGGGCGCGGCGGCGCTGCTTGGCAGCCTGTGCGCTGGCCTGCCACTGCTGCAGCGCGCCGACATGGCCACGTTGCTGGCATGGCTCGGCGTGAGCGGGACCGGTCTGGCGGCCCTGCTGGCAGACCGCTGGCTGCGCCGTGGCGCGCGCAGCGCCTCCCATGCCACGGCCGGCGGGGGAGAGCCGGAGAAGGCCTCGGTCACGCCCGGACTGCCGGCCTTCCTGCGCGGGGTGCTGCCGGTGTGGCACTCGCAGGTGACGCTGGCGCGGGACCAGACCGAGCAGGCCGCCGGCAAGCTGGTCGGAGACCTGTCAGGCCTGAGCGCGCAATTCGACGCCGCCGGCTTCGGCGACGACGTCGGCGTGCGCGGGCGCGGCCAGGCGCTGCTCGACGAGTGCGAGCACAAGCTCAAGCCGGTGCTGACCACCATGGGCGAGATCGCCGCCAGCCACGCCGAGGTGGTCGACAGCCTGCGCGGGATGATGGGCGTCACCGACGAGCTGCGTGGCATGGCCGACGAGGTGGCCCGCATCGCCCAGCAGACCAACCTGCTGGCCATCAACGCCGCAATCGAGGCGGCGCGCGCCGGCGAGGCGGGCCGAGGCTTCAGCGTCGTGGCCGCCGAGGTGCGCCGGCTGTCGCAGGACTCGGCCGATACCGCGCGGCGCATCGCCCAGCGCATCGAGCAGGTCACCGCGATGATGTCCAGCACCTCGTCGACGGCGCTGCAAACGGCCGAGCGCGATGGCCGTTCGATCGCCGCCACCGGCAGCGTGGTCGAGGAGGTGCTGACCCACGTGCGCGAGCTCGGCGAAGGCTCGGTCGAGCTGATCGCGCAGGGCCAGGCCATTCGTGGCTCGCTCGAGAACCTGGTGGTGGGCTTGCAGTTCCAGGACCGGGTCAGCCAGATCGTCAGCGCGGTCGAGCAGGACATCGCCCGCCTGCTCGATGCGATCGAGTCGGGTGCGGCCCTGCCGCCGCAGCAGCACTGGCTGCAACGCCTGGAGCAGGCCTACACGATGCGCGACCAGCGCCAGCAGCACCGCGGCCCCATCGCCGCGTCCGAGCCGCCCGCAGCGGCCCCCGCCCCCCGGGCGGTGTTCTTCTGACCCGATCACGCCATGAAGAAAACCATCCTCGTCGTCGACGACTCCAGCTCGCTGCGCGCGCTGGTGAAGCTGTCGCTTGGACGCGCCGGCTTCGACGTGCTCGAAGCCGCCGACGGCCGCCAGGCACTGACACAGCTCGAGCAGGCCCCGAAGGTGCACCTCGTCGTCAGCGACGTGAACATGCCGTCGATGGATGGCATCACCTTCCTGCAGGAAGTGAAGAAGCACCCGCGCCACCGCTTCACGCCGGTGATCATGCTGACCACCGAGGACTCCGGCACCCGCATGGCCCAGGCCAAGGCGGCCGGCGCCAAGGCCTGGCTGCTCAAGCCCTTCAACCCGCCGATGCTGCTCGACGCGGTGTCGCGCGTGATTCCCCACTGAGGCGCCCGCATGAACCAGACCCATCCCGCGCGGCCGGAGCAGGCCGCCGCGGACAACCCCACCCCCCACAGCCTTCCGGCGGAGCTGACGATCTACCACGTCAGCGCCTGTGCGGAACAGGCGCTGCGTTGGCTCGCCGATCAAGATGCCTCCGAGCCGGGGGCCGCCACGATGCGGCTGCGCGGCGACGCGGTGGAAGACATCGACAGCGCCGGCGTGCAGCTGCTGCTCTCTCTGGCGCGCAGCCTGGATCGGCGCGGGCAGCGGCTCGAGCTGCAGGCTCCCTCGCCCGCGCTGCGCGAGGCGTTGGCCTGCCTCGACGCCACCGATCTGCTGGCAGATGAGCAAGAGGCCACAGCATGAGAAACGACAGCTCCGACGACGACCTGATCGCCGACATGCTGCCCGCCTTCATCGAGGAGGCGAACGAGCAGGTGGCCGCCTTCGAGCAGCTGCTGCTCGAGCTGGAGGACGCGCCCGACGACCACGAGCGGCTGGACGCGCTGTTTCGCTGCGCCCACACCGTCAAGGGCTCGGCCGGGCTGTTCGGCCTGAATCGGGTGGTCGAGTTCACCCACCACGTCGAAACCCTGCTCGACCGCCTGCGCGACGGCCTGCTGCAGCTGACCCCGGGGCTGAGCACCCTGCTGCTGCAGAGCAACGACACGATCCGGGAACTGGTGGCCACCGCCCAGCAGCCCGACGACCCCGCCGCACGCTCGGCCCGTCAGGCCTTGGTGCAGCAGCTGCAGCAGGCCAGCGGCCCGACCCCGACCCGCGCCGCCCCGACCCCGCCTGCGTCCGCCGCGACGGCCACGGCCGCCCCGGAGGCCACCAGCCGGTGCTGGCAGCTGACGGTGCGCTTCAGCCGCGACATCTTTCGCAATGGCATGGATCCGCTGGCGATCCTGCACTACCTGCGCGAACTGGGCGACATCGGGGCACTGCGCTGCGACCGCAGCCTGCTGCCCGAGCTGGAGGCACTCGATCCGGAAAGCTGTCACCTGGCGCTGAGCTTCGAACTCGTCACCCGCGCCGAGCGCGAGCGCATCGAGCACGCCTTCGAGTTCGTCCGCGAGGACTGCGACCTGACGCTGACCGCGCTGGACGGCGCCCCGCCCGCCCCGGCCTCCCCAGTCGGCCCGGGTCGAGACGCCACCCAGCGGGACACCGGGGAGACCGCCGAAGCCGGTGCCGCGCTGCAGGCGGCCGTGGCCGAGCTGCAGGCCATGGTTCGACCGGCGGCAGCCCATACGCCGGCCCGTTCACGCGAGGGCGCCAGCGCCCCGGGCGGCGGCGCCGGCGACGAGGGCGGCTTCATCCGCGTGCACGCCAACCGGCTGGACGAGGTGATCAACCTGCTCGGCGAGTTGGTGATCGCCGGCGCGGGCGCCTCGCAGCTGGCCCGCCAGACGCGCCAGCGCGGCCTGATCGAGGCTAACCAACGCATCTCCCGCCTGATCGAGAGCATCCGCAACAGCACGCTGAAGCTGCGCATGGTGCCCATCGGCGACACCTTCGCGCGCTTTCGCCGCGTGGTGCGCGACACCGCGGCCGAGCTGGGCAAGGACGTCGCGCTGGAGATCGTGGGCGCCGACACCGAGCTGGACAAGGCGGTCGTCGAGCGCATCGCCGACCCGCTGATGCACCTGGTGCGCAACGCGCTGGA
>DAOLLE010000166.1:0-6934 GCA_035331205.1 Burkholderiaceae bacterium | reverse complement strand
TCCACGGCATCCTGGTGCAGCTGCCGCTGCCCAAGCACATCGACGACCACAAGGTCATCGAGGCGATCTCCCCGGCCAAGGACGTGGACGGCTTCCACGTCTCCTCGGCCGGCGCGCTGATGGTCGGCGAGGTGGGCTTCAAGGCCTGCACGCCCTATGGCTGCATGAAGATGCTCGAGAGCATCGGCCTGAAGGACCTGCGCGGCCGGCACGCGGTGGTGATCGGGCGCAGCAACATCGTCGGCAAGCCGATGGCCATGATGCTGCTGGCGGCCAACGCCACCGTCACCGTCACCCACAGCGGCACCGCCGACCTGGGCGCGATGACGCGCCAGGCCGACGTGGTGGTGGCCGCGGTGGGCAAGCGCAACGTGCTGACCGCCGACATGGTCAAGCCCGGTGCGGTGGTCATCGACGTGGGCATGAACCGCAACGACGCGGGCAAGCTCTGCGGCGACGTGGACTTCGACGGCGTGAAGGAAGTCGCCGGCTGGATCACCCCGGTGCCGGGCGGGGTCGGCCCGATGACCATCACAATGCTGCTGGTCAACACGATCGAGGCCGCCGAGCGCTGCGCATGAACCCTTCTGCCGACCTGAACGCCCCCCACGCTTCCACCAACCCGCTGCTGGCAGCCGAGGGCCTGCCGGCCTTCGACGCGATCCGCCCCGAGCACGTCACACCGGCGATCGACGCCCTTCTGAGTGCCGCCGACGCGGCGCTGGAGACCGCGGTGAGCGAGGCCACGCCCGCAGATTTCGACGCGCTGTCGCGCGTGCTCTCGGTGGCCACCGAGCGGCTGGGGCGCGCCTGGGGCGGTGTCAGCCACCTCAAGAGCGTGGCCGACACCGCCGAGCTGCGCGCGGCCTACAACGAGAACCTGCCCAAGGTCACCGAGTTCTACACCCGCCAGGGCGCCGACGAGCGGCTGTACGCGAAGTACAAGGCCATCGCCGCCAGCCCCACCGCCGCGACACTGAACCCGGCACGCCAGAAGGCGCTGGCCCACTGGCTGCGCGACTTCGTGCTCTCCGGCGCCGAATTGCAGGGTGAGGCCAAGGCCCGCTACGCGCAGATCCAGGAGGAGCTGGCGCGCCTGTCGCAGCAGTTCTCCGAGCACGTGCTGGACGCCACCGACGGCTTCTCGCTGCTCGTGGGCGCCGAGCGCCTGGCCGGCGTGCCCGCCGACGTGCTCAGCGCAACAAAGGTGGATGACCAGGTCGACGGCGGCCACAAGCTGACGCTGCACATGCCGGTCTACCTGCCGGTGATGCAGTACGCCGACGACCGCGCGCTGCGCCAGCAGCTCTACACCGCCTACGCCACCCGCGCCTGCGAGGCCGGCCCGCCCGAGCGCGACAACACGCCGCTGATGGCCGACATCCTGCGCCTGCGCCAGGAAGAGGCCGCCCTGCTCGGCTACGCCAACTATGCCGAGGTGTCGCTGGTGCCGAAAATGGCCAGCGACCCGGCCGAGGTGCTGCACTTCCTGCGCGACCTGGCGCAGCGCGCGCGCCCCTACGCCGAGCGCGACCTGGCCGAGCTGCGCGACTTCGCGGCCCAGGAGCTGGGCCTGGCCGACCTGCAGGCCTGGGACGTGCCCTACGCCAGCGAGAAGCTCAAGGAGGCGCGCTACGCCTTCAGCGACCAGACGATCAAGCAGTACTTCACCGAGCCGACGGTGCTGGCCGGGCTGTTCCGCATCATCGAGACGCTGTTCGAGGTGCGCATCGTCCCCGACCGTGCGCCGGTGTGGCACGAGTCGGTGCGCTTCTACCGCATCGAGCGGCCGGCGCCTGTCGGCTCGGACGCGCCGCCGCAGCTCGTCGCCCAGTTCTACCTCGACCCCTATGCCCGCCCCGGCAAGCGCCCCGGCGCCTGGATGGACGACGTGCGCAGCCGCTGGCAGCGCCCGGACAGCGGCGCTCTGCAGACCCCGGTAGCCCACCTGGTGTGCAACTTCTCCGCGCCGGTGGACGGCAAGCCGGCGCTGTTGACGCACGACGAGGTGCAGACGCTCTTCCACGAGGCCGGCCACGGCCTGCACCACATGCTCACCCAGGTGGCGGAGCTGGGCGTGTCGGGCATCTCCGGCGTGGAGTGGGACGCGGTCGAGCTGCCCAGCCAGTTCATGGAGAACTTCTGCTGGGAATGGGAGGTGCTGCAGCACATGACCGCCCACGTCGACAGCGGCGAGGCCCTGCCGCGCGCGCTGTTCGACAAGATGATCGCGGCCAAGAACTTCCAGAGCGGCCTGATGACGCTGCGCCAGGTGGAGTTCGCCCTCTTCGACATGCGCCTGCACGCCGAGCCGGGCGCCGAGGCCGATGTGCAGCAGGTGATCGACGCGGTGCGCCGCGAGGTAGCGGTGCTGATTCCGCCGGCCTTCAACCGCTTCCAGCACACCTTTTCGCACATCTTCGCGGGCGGCTACGCGGCGGGCTACTACAGCTACAAGTGGGCCGAGGTGCTGAGCGCCGACGCCTGGAGTGCCTTCGAAGAAGAAGGCGTGCTCAACCCCGCCACCGGCCGGCGCTACCGCCAGGAAATCCTGGAAGCGGGCAGCGCGCGCGACGCGATCGACAACTTCACCGCCTTCCGCGGCCGCGCGCCGAGCATCGACGCCCTGCTGCGCCACCAGGGCATGGCCGGCTGAACCGGCCGGCTGAACCGGCCGGCTGATCGGACTGGCTGATCGGACTGGCTGATCGGGCCCGGCGCCTGCGGCGTTCAGCGCGGGGGCGCCCCGCGCGTCGGCAAGGGCAGGCCGGCCGGCGCCACGGCCAGACACGGCGGCGTGGCAGCGTTCAGGCCACGCGGCCCGATCCGCCCTCATCACGGCCCGGGTGGCAGACGACGCGATTGCGCCCGCCCTGCTTGGCCTGGTACATCGCGCTGTCGGCGTGGCGCATCAGCTGCTCCTCGTCCTCGCCATCGTCGGGGAACACCGCCACGCCGATGCTGAAGCTGGCCTGGAGCGTGTGGCGATCGATGTGGTAGGGCCGGAGCACCTCGACGAGCACATGCCGGGCGGCGGCGGCCGCGTCGTCGTGGCGCTCGATCTGCGGCAACAGCACGACGAACTCGTCGCCGCCGAGCCGGCAGGCGGTGTCGCTGGCGCGCAGGGTGGCCAGGATTCGCTGCGCCACCTGGCGCAGCAGCTCGTCGCCCACCGCGTGGCCAAGCTCGTCGTTGACGCGCTTGAAGTGGTCCAGGTCCATGAACAGCAGCGCGAAGAGGCTGCCGTTGCGCCGCGCGAGCTGCAGGCACTGCTGCAGCCGGTCCTGCAGCAGCAGTCGGTTGGGCAGGCCGGTCAGGCCGTCGTGCTGGGCCTGGTGGGCCAGGCGCACCGCCAACGCGTGCGCCTGAGTGACGTCCTGGAAGGTGGCCACCGCGCCGATCAGCGCGCCGGCGGCGTCCACCATGGGGGCCACCGACTCGTGGATCGGGTGGGCGCCGCCGTGGCGGTCGTGCAGGATCACGGTGTGCGGCAGCACCGGGCGCTGGCGCTGGTGCAGGCACAGCGCCACCGGGTCGGGCAGCTCGGCGCCGCTGTCGACGTCGCGGCGCTGCAGCACCTCGCCGTACAGCCGCCCGCGCACCTCGCTCAGCCGCCAGCCGGTCTGCACCGTGGCCACCGGGTTGAGGTACTCGATGCGCCCGGCCGCATCGGTGGTGATCACCGCGTCGGCCACGCTCTCGAGCGTGACGCGGCTGCGTGCGTGCTCGATCGCCAGCTGCTCGGCCAGGCGCTTGCGGGTGATGTCCTCCAGCACCGTGTGGATGCGCACCGGCGCGCCGTCGTCGTCGTACTCGCAGGTGGCCGCAGCCAGCACGTCCAGCCGAGTGCCGTCGCGGGCAATCATGCGGTACTCGACGTCACGCCCCGCGCCCTGCTCGAGCAGCGCCGGCAGGTCCACCTCCAGCGCACGCTGGCGCAGCGGCTCGTCGACAAAGTCGGTCATCAGGCGGCCCAGCACCTCGTCGCGCCGCCAGCCCAGGCGCTCGAGCCACAGGCCGCTGACGCTGACGATGCGACCGTCCGGCCCGAGCGACATCATCATCGCCGGCGTGCCCTCGTACAGCGCGCGCAGGCGCTCGCGGCTGCGCTGCAGCACCTCGTGCTGGCGCCGCGACTCGCTGACCGACGACGACAGCAGCAGCGGCGGCAGCTGCGCGGCCAGCAGCGGCAGGTACAGCAGCACCGGCTGCCACTGCGCCGTCCAGGCCGGTACCGGCAGCAGCGCGAAGGCCACCATCGTGCCCACCGCCAGCGACACCAGAAAGACCAGCAGCGCCACCGCGATGAAGGGCAGCGTCATCGCCGCCAACGTCAGCGGCAACACCAGGTAGACGAAGGGGAAGGGCAGCTGCGGCAGCACCACCATCGCCATGCCCACGGCCAGCAGCGCCAGCGGCCAGGTCTCGCGCGGCAGCGCGCGGCGCAGCTGGGCCCGCGTGGACGACAGCAGCGCCAGCCCCAGCGGCAGCAGCGAGGCGCTGCCCAGCAGCGAGCTGGTGAACCAGGTCGGGCCGATGCGCTGCCAGGGCCCCAGGCCCTGCAGCGTCAGCAGCAGCATGGCCAGGCTGGCGCCCGCCGCCGCCGGCGCCAGACCGCCCAGCAGCAGGACCGCGCCACAGCGCGAAGGCCCATTCTGGACCTGGCGGTACGCCCCGCTACCGGCCAGCCACCAGGCACTCAGCAGCGACTCCGCCAGGTTGGCGGGCAGGAAGGCCAGCGCCGCCCCCAGGCTGTCACCGAACACCAGGTTGGCCAAGGTGATTGCGCCGCCCTGCACCGCCAGCATCGCCGGCCAGTGGCGCCGCGGCGCGAAGATCAGGAAGCAGGCGCCCCAGGCGTTCGGGTACCAGAGCATCGCGATGTGCCCCGGCGCGCGCGACAGCCACAGCGCCAGCAACGCCAGGCCGAAGGCGCCGGCGAACTGCAGCGCCAGCACCAGCGCCGGGCGCTCGCCCAGCCAATGCAGCGCCTGCGCCTCGAACACCGTCTGGTCGGCCGCGCGCCGGGGGCCCGGGGCGCGTCGCGCAGCCCTCGGTGCCAGCGCCGCCGCAACCACCGGCCGGGCAGCAACGGCAGCGGAAAACGGCGCCGGCGATGCGCTCGGCGATGCGGTTGGTGACTCGGTCGGCGGCCCGGTGGGAACCTCCGTCGGGACGTCGCCGGTCTCCTCACCCGGGATCACGGTGGGGATGTCGGCCGGATCGTCGCCCGGGATCACCGTCGGGATGTCCGACGGATCCACCGCGCCGGGCGCGGCCGTCCGGCCCTGGGGAGGACGCGTCCCCGCTTGCGCAGGGTGGGGCCTCACGACGTCCGCCCGCGGCGCGGCGCCCGCTGCCGCCGCCACAGCGCGCTCAGCCACCAGCCCAGCGCGCCCAGTACCATCGTCACCGCCCCCCAGTGCACCAGCCGGCGGCGGCCATTGTCGGGCGCGTCCTGCAGCTGGCCACCCAGCCAGCGCTCGGTCAGCGCGTCGCGCTCGTTGAGCGGCAGTGCCCCCAGGGCGCGCTGCAACGCCATGCCGATCTCGGGGCGGTCGCGCCGCCACGCGAAGCACAGCGCGTAGTCGAAGCCGATCGCCGCCCCGACCTCCAGGTCCTCGAACCCCATGCGGCGCATCAGGAAGCGGGCGCTGGCCACGTCCATCACCGCGGCGCTGACGTCGCCGCGATGCAGCAGCTCCAGCGCACGGGCATCGTCGGGCACCCCCCGCCACTGCACGCGGGGATGGAACTCCGCCACGTGGGCCTGCACCGCATAGCCATCGCCCACCGCCACCGGCCGACCGTCGTAGTCCGCGAGCCGCTCCTCGGACGCACCGCGGCGCCGCACCAGCACCGCCGGCACGCTGACATAGGGAGGGCTGAAGGCCAGGTACTGCGCCCGCTCTGGCGTGGGCCGCAGCGAGGAGATCAGGTCCACCTCGCCGCGGCGCGCGGCCGCCAGGTTCTCCGACAGGGGCCGCGGCGGCAACACCTGCAGCTGCCAGCCGGCCGTCGCGCTCAGGCGCTCCAGCAGCTCGACCGACAGGCCCAGCACGCGCCCGTCGGCAACCTGAAACACGAAGGGCCCGTAGTCGGCCTCCGGAGCGAATCGCACCGACAGCCCGGCGGCGGCCGAGGCCGTCTCGGACCGCACCGGCAGCCCCACGAGCAGCAGCCCGGCCGCCAGCAACCACGCCAGCACCGGCCGCCGCATGCGCCACCAGCGCGTCAACCCTGCCGACGGCGCCCAAGGGTTCATCCCTGCGACTGCCCGGCCCCATCCGGCGCTGCGTGTCATGGCCTGCCCATCCGCTGTCTCGCCCCGGCTCGCGCCGAGGCGCAGGGAACGATCGGTTTTTCCATTTTCCGTCCTGTCGGCAGCATGGGCCCAGCGGCGCGGTTTGGCAAGTCGCCGCGCTCAAGCCCCACGGCGGGTTGGGGGCCGCCGGGCCGTTCAGCGCCGGCGCCGATCACCGCGCGGCGGCCGGGGCTGGCTGCGCGCCAGGGCGAGCATTGCGGTGTTTTCCGAAAGGATGTCGCCATAAATGTGCTTGGCGCCCCGTTCGCGCGCATAGCGCAGCACGTCCTGCAGCAAGGCGCGGCCAAGGCCGCGCTGTTGCATGTCGGTGCGGACGAGGACGGCGAACTCGCCGTTTTCGATCTGCGGATCGAAATGCAGACGCGCAACGCCGGCGAGGGTGTGGGCCTGGTCGAAAGCGCCGAACGCCATCTCCCGGTCGTAGTCGAGTTGTGACAAGCGCGCGGCGCCTAAAGCGTCGTCAACGCGCACGACGCCGTGGAAGCGCAGGCGAATATCGTGCGTGCCGGTCCGGCGGCCGAGTTCCAGCAACGCCGCTGCGTCGTCGGGACGAAGCGGTCGCGATCGCAGCACCATGCCGTCAGGAAGGGTGATGTCGTGCGAAAGCCC
>DAOLLE010000165.1:0-6938 GCA_035331205.1 Burkholderiaceae bacterium | reverse complement strand
CTGCGCCTGCACGGCCACCATCCGGACCGGCTGGCGGAGTTCCTGCGCCGGCAGTCGCCGGACAGCCGGGCGCTGTTCAACCGCGAACTGTCCGGTCTGGCACTGGCCGACGCCGAGCGCCGGCTGGCGCTGACGCTGCGCGCGCTCTGGGCGCTGGACGAACCGATCCTTCCGCTGCCAGAGCCCCCGCTGGAATCGACCGATGGCGAGGCGGTGACCATGCTGCCGTACCTGGAGGTCGACGGCCTGCGCCTGCCCGAGCGGCTGGAGGACCACGCCGGCGTGGGCGCACTTCAGCGCTACCGCCTGATGGCCGCGCACCTGGCCGGCCACCGCCGTTGGAGTCGGCCCCTGGTGGCCGACAACTGGAGCCCGATGCAGCGCCTGGCGGTGGAAACCGTCGAGGACGCGCGCATCGACGCGCTGCTGCTGCGGCGCTTCCCCGGGCTGGGCGTGGCGATGCACGCGCTGCACCCGGCGCCGCCGGCCGATCCCGACGATGCCGGCGAGGCCAGCGATCCGCAGCGCCGCGTCAGCACGCTGCGGCTGCGGCTGGCCCGGCTGTCGCGCGCGCTGCTCACCGGTGAGCCGGGTGACGACCTCGAGCGCGACGTTCTGGCGCGTTTCACCGCGGCGCTGGCCGGCGGCGAATCCAGCAGCCGCGAGATGGCCACGCTGGCGCTGGCCTGGGTGGTGCGCAGCCGCCGGCCCAGCGACCAGTTCGCCGAGGTGATCTTCGAGGGCACGCAGGTCGACTGGCGCGACGACAACCGCCAGCTCTGGCGCTTCATCGAGGCCGGCGACGAGGAGGAGACGCTCGGCGACCCGCCGCCGCGCCCCGCCGAGGCCGAGCCGGACGCGCTGCCGCCGCGCCTCTACCCCGAGTGGGACGCCGCTGCGCTGGCCTACCGGCCCGACTGGGTGAAGGTCTACGACCGCCTGCAGCCGGCCGGCCGCGCGGCGGAGATCGACGCGCTGCTGGCGCGCCACCACGACACCGAGCGCGATCTCAAGCGCCTGCTCGACGCCCTCAAGCCGCAGGACCGCGTGCGCCTGCGCCACCAGGAGGAGGGCAGCGAGCTGGACCTGGATCGGGCGATCGCCGCGCAGGCCGATCTGCGTGCCGGCCTGCTGCCCGACACCCGGGTGCAGATGAGCCACCGCACGGACAGCCGCGACATCGCGGTGCTGCTGCTGATGGACCTGTCGGCCTCGGTGAATGATCCGGTGCCAAGCGGGGAGGGCGCCGTCGAGCCCGGCGAGACTGTGCTCAGCCTGAGCCGCGCCGCGGTGGCGCTGCTCGCAGGGGCGATCGCCACGCTCGGCGACCAGCTCGCCATCGTCGGCTTCCACTCCGACACGCGCCAGCGCGTCGACCTGCTGCACGTCAAGGGCTTCAGCGAGGCCTGGGACGATGCGTCCAAGGCGCGGCTGGCCGCCGTGCAGGGGGCGTTTTCCACCCGCATGGGCGCGGCGCTGCGCCACGCGGGCGAGCTGCTCAGCGGCCGCCGGGCCGACCGCCGCCTGCTGCTCGTGCTGACCGACGGCCGCCCCAGCGACGTCGACGTGGCCGACCCGGAGCACCTCGTCGCCGACGCCGCCCAGGCGGTGCACGAGCTGGATGCGCAGGGCCTGTACACCCACTGCATCAGCCTGGACGCCCAGGCCGACGCCTACGTGGGCCGCGTCTTCGGCGCACGCTGCAGCGTCATCGACCGGGTGGCCCAGCTGCCGCGCCGGCTGCCGGAGATCTTCCTGGGGCTGACGCGCTGAGCGCGGCGGAAGGCGCCGCCGCGGCCAAGAACGGCGGGATGGATGCTGTGAGGCGCGCTGGCAGGAATGCAGGCAATGGCCTTTTAAATTGTGTGCAATTTAATTGCCAACAATAATTCAGCCATGGCTTCGACACACACACCTCCCGCCGCGGCCGATGCCGGCTGGCTGGCGCTGGACCGGCAGCTCTGCTTCGCGCTGTATTCGGCCTCGCTGTCGATGACCAAGCTCTACAAGCCGCTGCTCGATCCGCTGGGGCTGACCTACCCGCAGTACCTGGTGATGCTGGCGCTGTGGGAGCGCGACGGCGAGACCGTGGGCCAGCTCGGCGCGCGGCTCTTCCTCGACAGCGGCACGCTGACCCCGCTGCTCAAGCGGCTGGAAACGCAGGGCCTGCTGCAGCGCCAGCGCGACGCGGCCGACGAGCGCCGCGTGCAGCTGCGCCTCACCCCCACCGGCCGCGCGCTGCGCGAGCAGGCCGAGGCGGTGCCGCGCTCGGTGGCCTGTGCCACGGCCTGCGAGCTCGACGAGATCGCCCAGATGACGCGGCAGCTGCAGGCCCTGCGGCAGCGCCTGCAGGGCGCGCAGGGCAGCGCCGCTGCCAACCCCTGATCCCCCGACGACCGGCGCTGTGCCGCCGGTCGATGTTCCTCAACCCCCTGTTTCCTGTTCCTGACCCCCACCCACCGGAGCCCACCATGGCCATCGACCAAGCCCTCTACACCGCCCACGCCACCGCCACCGGAGGCCGCGCCGGCACCGCCAAGACCGACGACGGCGCGCTCGACGTCGCGCTGTCCACCCCCCGCCAGCTCGGCGGTGCGGGCGGCGCCGGCACCAACCCGGAGCAGCTCTTCGCCGCCGGTTACGCGGCCTGCTTCATCGGCGCGATGAAGGCCGTGGCCGCACGCCAGAAGCTGGCGCTGCCGGCCGAAGTGAGCATCGCCTCGTCGGTGGGGATCGGCCCGATGACGGGCAAGCCGGGCGCCTTCGGCATCGCCGTGGCGATGCAGATCAGCGTGCCGGGCATGGAGCGCGCTGCGCTGGAGGCCCTGGTGGCCACCGCGCACGAGGTCTGCCCCTACTCCAACGCTACGCGCGGCAACATCGACGTCACGCTGACGGTGGTCTGAGCCTCTTGATCCCCCGGCGGCGAGGGTGGCGTCAGAACGTCACCCGCAGCCCCGCCGAGGGCAGCAGCCCCAGCGAGCGCACCGCCTCGCGGCTGCTGTAGTCCGCCGAGTAGGACCAGCCGGACACGTTGCGGCGGTTGTAGGCGTTGATCAGCTCGGCGTAGAAGTGCAGCTTCGGGCTGATCTGCCGTTCGACGCGCAGGTCCAGCCGGTGGTAGGCGGGCAGGCGGTCGCCGTTGAGCGTGCCGTAAACCGGGCGCGTGCGGCCGCTGCTGTCGGTAGTGCTGCCGACGATGGCGGTGTCGGGCAGGCCGCTGTGGTACGTCCACTTGCCGCTGAGCTGCCAGCCCTGGCCCAGACGCCAGAGGCCGACCAGGTGCACGATCAGCGGCTGGTCGTAGGCGAAGCGGAAGTCCTCGCCCGTGCGGTCGTTGTGGCGGGTCGAGCGCGCCCAGCTCAGCGACAGCCAGCCCGACAGCGCCTCGCTGGGCAGCGCGTTGCGCTTGAGCAGCAGCTCGATGCCCTGGGCCGTGCCGCTGCCGCCGTTGACGTAGTGGCTCGTCGCGTCGGCCACCACCAGGTCGCGCAGCGACTTGCGGTAGAGCTCGACGCGGCTGCTCCAGCCATCGCCCCAGGTTTGCGCCAGGCCCAGCACGCTGTGTGTGGCGTGCAGGTGGTCGAGCGCCGGGTTGCCGATGTCCGGGGCGATCTGCGGCCCATCCGGAATCTGGTTGTAGCGGCCCCAGCCGGCGCTGAGCAGCGTCTGCGGCGACCACTGCCACTCCAGCGCCAGGCGCGGTTCGGTGTCGCTGCGCTGCAGGTAGCTGTCGCAGCTGTGGTGCAGGCCGACGGTGGCGGCCCAGGCGGGCGTGAACTGCCAGCGCTCCTTGGCGTAGAGCGTGCTGACCGTCAGCGACAGCCGGTTGGCGCTGGCCACGGCGTCGGCGCTGGAGTAGTCGCAGTCGGCGCTGAACTCGGTGCAGCGCGCGTTGCGCAGGTTCAGCGTGTAGTCGCTGGACAGCTCGTGCCGCTCGCCGCCCAGCGTCAGCGTGTGGGCCGGCGTGGGCGACAGGCGCAGCTCCTCGAGAAGGAAGCGGTCACGCTGCGTCTCGTCGAGCCGCAGCGCGCTGCCGAGCTGGCTGTCGCCGCGCATCGTGTGCCGGCCCACCGACAGGCGATTGACCGCACCGGCCATGTCCAGGTTGCCCAGGTGGCTCTCCAATGTGAGGGCCTCGGTGTGGTCGCTGCCGTGAAAGCGCCCCTCGCCGGTGAACACCGGTTCCTGCTGCGCGAGCTTGGAGTCGGCCGGGATCTCCAGCTCCAGCGTGTCCGAGGCGCCGCTGAGGTGCGCGCGCAGCTCGTGCGCGGCACTCAGGCGCCAGAAGTACTTGCCCAGGTAGTCGCTGTAGCGCGGCATCTGGACGATGGCGCCGTCGCTGCCTTCGCCTTTGCCGTTCGACGCCTGCTTGACCAGCAGGTCGATCCAGCTGCGCTTGCCGGCGAAGTAGAAGGACTGGTTCTCCGCCACCGGCCCTTCGAGCAGCAGGTCGGCGCCGAGCAGGCCCAGGTCCAGTGAGCCGCCGAGCCGGTCCGTGCGCGGGCGGCGCAGCTTGACGTCGACGACGCCGCCCGTGGCGTTGGCGAACTCGGGGCCGAAGGCGGCGGCGTAGAGGTCGAAGCGGTTGACGAGGTCGGCGTGCAGCACGCTGGTCAGCCCGCCGACGTGGAAGACCCTCCCGGCCGGCAGCCCGTCGATCAGGAAGCGGTTGTCCTGCGGGCGCGAGCCGCGGATGGCCGGGTCGCTCGAACCGTCGGCCGCCGCCGCCACGCCGGGCAGGCTCTGCAGCGACTTCAGCGGGTCGCCGAAGCTGCCGGGCACCGAGCGCAGCTCCTGCGCGCTGACGCTGCGCTGCCCGGCCACCTCGGGCAGGCGGCTGCTGCCGCGGATCGTGACCGGCTCCAGCGCGCTGTGGTCCGGCGAGGTCATGGCAGCGGGTGCCGAGGCCGCCGCTGCAGGCGGTGCCGGGTCCGCGGCCTGAGCCAGGCCAGTGGCTGCGATCAGAAGGGCGGCGAGGTGGGGCCGGGCGGGGTGGATCGGGTGGGGCATGGCGAGCGGGCGGCGGGGCCTTGAAGGCGTCGGACCATTGTCCCGTCGCACACAGGGCACAAACCCGCGGACGGACTCATCCTGAAGGGGGATTCACAGCGCGGGGGCGAAGATGCGCAGACGCTCGGAACTCTTTCGTGGCGTGTGCCCCACCTTATCCAGAATCCGACGCGGCGGCGGCGCCTGGATTGCCCAGATCGGTGGGTGAAAACGTGAAATCGTTCAAATGCAGCAGTCGTGCAGCCATTGCCGCGATGGCTGGCCTGGCGGCCCAGGGGGCTGGGCTACCATTTCCACATCGACCGGCACGCAGTGTCGGCGCAATCTGAATGGGAGTTCCCACTTGGCCAATCGTCATGCCGCCCCCCCGAAGAATCCTCCTGTGACGCGCGCAGTGCCGCAAGCGGGTTTCATCGATGTGAAGCAGCTTATTCGCGAGCTGACCGACGAAGAGCTGATGGCGAGTGCGGATGCCTATTTCTCGACGATGACGCTCACCAGCGAACAGTGCCGCAAACCTTATTCGAATCCCAGGGATGCGGTGCACCTGACGCGTCACATGAGTTTGGTGCTGGAGGCGGCCGACCTGTTTCGCGGCGCACGGGTGATGGAGCTGGGCTGCGGCACCGGCTGGTTGACCATCGGTCTGGCGCAGATGGGCTGCGAGGCCGTGGGCGTGGACATCTCGCCGGCGGCGATTCGCCTGGCCCAGGGGCTGGCCGAGCGGCGCAGCGAGGCCCAGCCGGGCCATGTCGAGTTCCTGACCTACGACGGCAAGACGCTGCCGCTGCCCGACGAGAGCGTGGACCGCATCGTTTGCCACGACGCCTTCCACCATGTGCGTGACCAGGCCGCCACGATCAAGGAGTTTGCCCGGGTGCTGCGCCAGGGCGGGCGCGTCGCCTTCATCGAGCCGGGCCCGAATCACTCGAAGACCAAGCTGTCACAGGCCGAGATGGCCAACCACAAGGTGATCGAGAACGACATCAGCATGGCCGAGATGGCGCGCCATGCCGCCGAGGCCGGGCTGCAGCCACCGCAGCTGTTGATGCAGTTCCAGCGGCCCTTCACCGTCGGGGTCGATGAATTCAACGCCTGGGCCAGCGGGGGCATTCCGGCCGAGCGCGCCGCTGAGCTGATCGGTGAGCTGCAGTCGCAGATGACCAACGGGCAGTGCTTCTATCTGGACAAGGGCCAGCCCACGCGCGACAGCCGACGGCCCGATGGGTTGGCCGCCGACCTCGTGCTGGTCTCGGTCCGTCGTGTGCCGAAGGGCAGCGGCGTCGTCATCCAGTTGACCGTCAAGGCGACCAACACGGGCACCCGTTCCTGGATCCAGACCGCATTGCCGGCCGGGCAGGTCAACCTGGGGGTGCAGGTGCTCGGACCGCAGGGCGAGTTGCGCGACAGCAACTTCGCTCGGCTGCGCCTGCCGACGGGGCCGATCGAGCCTGGCGAGAGCGTGGTGATCGAGGGGGACTTCCGCGAGCCCGAGGGCGGCCCCTATCAGCTGCGCCTGGATCTGGTGGCCGAGATGGTGGCGTGGTTCGGCAACCGCGGCGAGACTTTGCCTCTGCTGTTGAGCAGCGACGCATTTTGAGCCAAGTCACGGCTGGCGCAGCGTTGACCGGCTGATTCAGGCTCAGCCGCCCGCCAGCAGCCGCTGCACCGCCGCCCAGTCGGGCATGCCGCCCAGCGCACCCGCGCCGGTGACCGACAGCGCCGCGGCGGCGTTGGCCTGCACCAGCGCCTCGGTCAGCGGCTCGCCGCGGGCGAGTGCCGCCGCCAGCGCGCCGGTGAAGGTGTCGCCCGCGCCGATGGTGTCGCTGACCGTGACGCGGTGGCCGCGGCCGTGCACCGGTGCGCGACCGGGCTCGAACAGCGTCCAGCCCGCCGCCCCGCGGGTGACCACGATGGCGCCGGCC
>DAOLLE010000164.1:0-6955 GCA_035331205.1 Burkholderiaceae bacterium | reverse complement strand
ACCCCGCCACCCCTTCCTGCTGCGCCTGGCCGCGCTGCTGCTCGCCAAGGCCGAGCGCAGCCGCGCGGCCGGGCCGATCCGCCTGCCGCTGGATGCCAAGGCCGCCCCGGAACTGCACGGCGCGGCGGATGTGGAGCAGCTGCAGCTGCTGCGCCTGCAGCTCGACGAGCTGGTCGCCAGCGGCTGGGTGGCGCTGCAGCTGGAGCCGCCGCGGGCCTTTGCCGCCTTCACCGACCGCCGGCCGCGCCTGGAGCTGCGGGACTTCGACGCCCTGGCCGCCTGGTGCGGCCACGTCCCGCTGGCGCAGCGCTGGCAGCGGCAGTGGCGCGATCACCTGGCGGCGCAGTGGGCGGCCCAGCCCCGGACGGCGCCGCCCGACCCGGCCGCGCTGCTCGACTACCTGGCCCGCAGCCCGATGACGCCGCTGGAGGGCCTGCCGCTGGAAGACGCCACCCGCAGCCTGCTGGCGCTGGGCGAGCTCTGCCGCAGCGGCCGGCCCTGGGTGCTGCGCGAGGCCAGCGCCCGGGTCTTCGCAGGCCGCTCCAAGCTGCTCGACCACCGTGAAGAGCTGCTGCGCCTGCTGGGCGCGGCGCCGGGGCAGTTTGCCGAGGCGCCGATCCAGCTGCTGCTCGCGCCACCGGCGCCGGCCGCGGCCGCTTCAGGGACATCGGCGTCCTTCGACGAGGTGCTGTTCATCGAGAACCTGGCCACCTTCGAGCACATGGCCGATGTGCGCCGGAGCGCCTGGCGGCGCAGCCTGCTCGTCTACGCGGCGGGCTTTCGCGGCAGCGCGCGGCGCCTGCTCACGCGCAGCGGCTGCCGGCTGTACCTGCGCGCACCCGCGCCGGCCGATGCTCTGGCGGCGGTCGAGGCCTGGCTCTTCGACGCCGCCGGGCACGACTGTCCGGTGGCCTTCTTCGGCGACCTGGACTGGGCCGGCCTGCGGATCCTGGCCAGCCTGCGCGAGGTGTTCCCCGCGGCCCTGGCCTGGCGACCCGGCTACGAGGCGCTGGCCGCGCGGCTGCAGCAGGGCGGTGGCCACGCGCCGGAGCAGGCCGGCAAGGCACTGCAGACCGATCCCGGCGCGACCGGCTGCCCCTGGGCGGACGGCGAGCTGCTGCCGCTGCTGCGCCGGACGGGCCGCTTCGTCGATCAGGAGGTGTTCGACCCGGCCGCTGCCGGCGCTTAGAGGTCGTCTAGGCCGTCCAGGCCGTCCGAGCTCGCCTGGGCGCCCGGGGCCACCGGGCGTTCTGCAGTAGGCCGAACCCGGGGCGGGGCGTCGGTGGCGCTGGGCTAAACTGAACCGTTGAGATGGCCGATTCTCCTGACCTCACCAAATCCGACGTCGCTGGCGAGCCCAGCCGGCGGCCGGCCGACGAGCATGCGATGCGCATCGCGCTGGACCAGGCGCTCAACGCCAAGCTGGTGGGCGAGGTGCCGGTGGGGGCGGTCATCCTGCGCGAGGGCCAGGTGATCGCCACCGGCTACAACCGCCCGATCACCACCCACGACCCGACCGCGCATGCCGAGCTGGTGGCACTGCGCCACGCTGCGCAGCTGCTGGAGAACTACCGCCTGCCCGAGTGCGAGCTCTACGTGACGCTCGAGCCCTGCGCGATGTGCGCGATGGCGCTGCTGCACGCACGCTTCAAGCGCGTGGTCTTCGGCGCCTGGGACCCCAAGACCGGCGCGGCCGGCTCGGTGCTGAACGTTTTCGACGACCCGCGCCTGAACCACCAGACCGCCGTCGAAGGCGGCGTGTTGGCCGAGGCCTGCGGCCAGCTGCTGCGCGACTTCTTCGCGGAACGCCGCGCCCAGCAGCGGGCCGAGCAGCTGGCGCGTCGCGCGGCAGCCGCCCCCGCCGCGGCGGCCGACGAAGAGCAGCCGGTCCCCGTCGGCGAGGTGGCTGCCGGCGAGGCCGACGAGCCCCTGCCGGTTCCCGAGGTGGCGATGCTCAGTGGCCTGGGCGCGCTGGACGTGCTGACCGGCGGTGCAGCCGATGCCGCCGAGGGTGACGTGGATGGCAGCGGCGAGCGGCGCTCGGCCAACGCGGATTTCCCCTGAAGCCGGATTCGACTGCCAGCCCGACTGGAACAACAAACGATGAGTGCAGCTCCCCTGGCCACCTCGACCTCTGCCGATGCCATCCACGCAGCGCCCGCGCCGCTGTCGCTGCAGCTCTTCACCCCCTCGGGCGTGCTGGCCAAGGCGGCGCCGCTGCGCCTGGCGGCCAAGCGGCTCGCGGCGCTGGGCTTTGAGGTGCAGATCGATGCGTCGGCGCTGGCCAAGCACCAGCGCTTTGCGGGCGAGGACGACGTGCGCCTGGCTGCGCTGCACCGCGTGGCGCAGGCGGCGCCCTCGGTGGCATTGGCCAGCCGGGGCGGCTACGGCCTGACGCGGCTGCTTGACCGCATCGACTGGCCGCTGATGGCGCGCTCGGTGGAGCGGGGCACCCGCTGGGTGGGCTACAGCGACCTCACTGCGCTGCAGATGGGCCTGCTCGCGCACACCAAGGCGCCGAGCTGGTCCGGACCGCTGGCCTGTGACGACTTCGGCCGCACCGAGGCCGAGGGCGGGCTGGACGACATCACCGCGCCCTGCTTCGTCGAAGCGATGACCGGCGAGCTGGAGGCGGTGGGCTTTCGCACCGCGCCAGGCCACGATGGGCTGGAGGCCCGGGGGCTGCTCTGGGGCGGTAACCTGACGGTGCTGCTGGCGCTGCTGGGCACGCCGCACTGGCCCAAGGTCAAGGGCGGCATCCTGATGCTCGAAGATGTGGGCGAGCACCCCTACCGCGTCGAGCGCATGCTGCTGCAGCTGCAGCAGGCGGGCGTGCTGGACGCGCAGAAGGCGGTGCTGCTGGGCGATTTCACCGATTGGCGCAAGTCGCCGCTGGACCGCGGCTACGACCTCAAGGCCGCGCTGGCCTGCATCCGCTCACGCACGAAAACGCCGCTGATCACCGGGCTGCCCTTCGGCCACGGGCGCACCAAGCTGACGTTGCCGCTGGGCCGCCGGGTGGACCTGCTGGTGGAGGGCCGCGAGGTGATGCTGGCCTGGGGGGACTGAGGCGATGCGGCGCTGGGTGCGGTCGGGCCACGGGGTTCTCCGGGCGCTGCTTCAGGTCGGCCTGATTCCGTTCGGGCTGGTCGTGGCGCTGCTGGGCCTGTCGGCCTGCGACAACAGCCCCCACCCCGTGGGCGAGGCGGCGACCAACACCCTCTATTCGGCCTTCAGCGAGCGCTCGCCGCGGCACCTGGACCCGGTGGCGTCGTACTGGAACCAGGACACGCCCTACACCTACAGCATCTACGAGCCGCCCTACGGCTACCACTACCTGAAGCGGCCCTTCGAGCTGGTGCCCAAGGTGGCCGAGGCGGTGGTCGAGCCGGTCTACCTCGACAAGGCCGGGCAGCGCCTGCCGGCCGATGCGCCGGGCGAGTTGGTGGCCGAGAGCGTCTACGACATCCGCATCAAGCCGGGCGTGCTGTTCCAGCCGCACCCGGCCTTCGCCCGGGACGCGCAGGGCCGCTACGCCTACCACACCGACCATGCGCTGACGGCCCAGCAGGTGGGCACGCGCCGCTCGCCGCTGGAGTTCGAGCAGCAGGGCACGCGCGAGCTGGTGGCCGAGGACTTCGTCTACGGCCTCAAGCGCCACGCGACCACGCGGGTGACCACGCCGGTGTCTGGCATCTTCGCCGAGTTCATCGTCGGGCTGCGCGATTACATCGGCCTGATCAAGCGCGAGGACGCCAAGCTGCGCGCCGGGCTGGACCCGGCCAGCCTGGACCGGCCCTTCCTGGACTTCCGCCGCTGGCCGCTGGCGGGGGTCAGCGCGCCGGAGAAGCACCTGCTGCGCATCCGCATCCTGGGCAAGTACCCGCAGTGGAAGTATTGGATGGCGATGCCCTTCGTCGCGCCGATGCCCTGGGAGGCCGATGCCTTCTACGCCCAGCCCGGCATGGCGCGCAACGGCCTGTCGATCGACCGCTGGCCGGTGGGCACCGGGCCCTACATGCTGGTCGAGTACCAGCAGGACCGCCGCCACGTGCTGCAGCGCAACCCCAATTTTCGCGTCGACACCTACCCCTGCGAGGGCATGCCCGGGGACCGTGAGGCCGGCCTGCTCGACGACTGTGGCCGTCGCCTGCCCTTCATCGACCGCTATGTCATGGCCATCGAGAAGGAAGGCACCTCGGTCAAGGCCAAGTTCCGTCAGGGCTTCATCGACACGCCGGTGATCGAGCGCGCCGACAGCGGGTTGGATTACCTGGTCGAGGCGCAGGACTCCGAGGACATCCAGCGCGAGTACCAGGCCAAGGGCTTCCAGCTGACCAAGACGGCCGACCTGTCGGTCTGGCTGCTGGGCTTCAACATGCTCGACCCAGTGATCGGCTACGGCGCCACACCCGACGAGCAGGAACGCCACCGCAAGCTGCGCCAGGCGATCTCGATCGCGCTGGACTGGGAGGAGTGGAACCGCATCTTCCCCAAGCGCAGCGGCAGCACCGGCATGAGCCCGCTGCCGCCGGGCGTGTTCGGCTCGCGCCAGGGCACGCCCGCGGGCCTGAACCCGGTCACGCACCGCCTGGTCAACGGCCAGGTGCAGCGCCGCCCTCTGGCTGAGGCGAAGCAGCTGATGGTCGAGGCCGGCTACCCCGACGGGCGCGACGCCCGCAGCGGCCAGCCCCTGGTGCTGAACTACGACTACTACGCCGCGCTGACCCCGGGCGTGAAGGCCGAGTGCGAGTGGGTGATCAAGCAGTTCGCCAAGCTGGGCATCCAGCTGGAGCTGCGCGCCACCGACAACAACCAGTTCCAGGACAAGGTGCGCAAGGGCAAGCACCAGATCTTCTGGTCCGGCTGGCTGGCGGACTACCCGGATGCGGAGAACTTCCTCTTCCTGCTCTACGGCCCGAACGGCAAGACCCGCGCCGATGGCGAGAACACCGCCAACTACGGCGTGCCGGCCTTCGACGAGCGCTTCCAGCGCCTGAAGTATCTGGACGACGGCCCGGCCAAGCAGGCGCTGATCGACGAGATGGTGGCGATCGTGCAGCGCGACGCGCCCTGGTCCTTCACCTACGTGCCCTGGGGATCGGGCGCGGTGCAGCCCTGGGTGCGCAATGCGCGCATTCCCATCCTGATCAAGGACCACCTGAAGTACTACCGCCTCGACAGCGCCCAGCGCGTGGCCCGACAGGCCGAATGGAACCGACCGACGCTCTGGCCGCTGGGCGTTGGTGCGCTGCTGCTGGCGCTGCTGGGCTGGGCCGGCTGGCGCGCCTGGCGCCAGCGCGAGCTGGCCACGGCCCGCCCGCCGGTGAGCCCTGAGTCCAGCGGGCGTGGCGATCGAGGCCGTCATGGCCATGGTCACGACCACGGAAGCGGAGGCGTGTGATGCTGAGGTACACCCTGCGCCGTCTGCTGTACGGCTTCCTGATCCTGCTGGGCGTGAACCTGGCGACCTTCGTGCTGTTCTTCCAGGTCAACACGCCCGACGATATGGCGCGGCTGAACATCGGCGGCAAGCGCGTGACGCCCGAGCTGATCACCAAGTGGAAGGTCGAGCGCGGCTACGACCGGCCGATGTACTGGAACGACGCCGCCGCGGGCAGCGAGAAGCTGACCCGCACGATCTTCTGGGAGCGCTCGGTCTCGCTGTTCGCGCTGGAGTTCGGCCGCGCCGACTCGGAGAGCGCCGGCGACATCGGTGCCGAGGTGCGCGAGCGCATGGCGGTGAGCCTGAAGCTGGCGCTGCCGGTGTTCATCCTGCAGCTCATCGCCAGCACGGCCTTCGCGCTGGGGCTGGTCTTCTTCCGCGGCACGCGCATCGACTTCTGGGGCGTGGTCGCCTGCGTGGTGATGCTGTCGATCTCGGCGCTGTTCTACATCGTCGTCGGCCAGTACCTCTTTGCCCGGGTGCTCAAGCTGGTGCCGGTGTCGGGCTACGCGGGCGGGCTCTCGGCGGTGAAGTTCCTGGTCTTGCCGGTGCTGCTGTCGCTGGCCTCGCGCCTGGGCGCCGAGGCGCGGCTGTACCGCGCAATGCTGCTCGAGGAAATCGGCAAGGACTACGTGCGCACCGCGCGGGCCAAGGGCCTGTCCGAGCTGCGCGTGCTGGCGCGGCACGTGCTGCGCAACGCGATGATCCCGATCCTGACCAGCGCGGGCGGCTACCTGCCCTACGTCTTCCTCGGCTCGCTGGTGTTCGAGAGCTTCTTCGGCATCCCGGGGCTGGGCTCCTACGTGATCGACGCCATCGGCGGCCAGGACTTCGCGATCGTGCGGACCATGGTCTTCCTGGGCTCGCTGCTCTACATCCTGTCGTACATCCTGGTCGACCTGGCCTACACCTGGGTCGATCCGCGGGTGCGGCTGAACTGACGCCGGCAAGGACGCAACGATGCCCAAGTTCGTGCTGCTCTGGACCGACGCGGTGGTCTGGCTGGGCCTGGCCGCCACACTGGGCTACGCCTGGCATGTGCGCCGCCAACCGCAACTGGCCGCCACCTGGCGCAAGGTCTGGCGCGATGGCGCGGCGATGGCCGCCACCGTTCTGCTGCTGGCCTTCGCTGCGGTGGCGCTGCTCGACAGCCTGCACTTTCGCCGCGCGCTGCCGCCGCTGCCGGGCCAGGCCGCCGGCCAGGTGTTCTATGCCACACGCACCGAGTCGCTGCTCGACGTGCTGCTCACGCCGCTGGTCGAACGCCGCGAGTCCACCTACTCGCGCCCGTTGTCCTACCTCGGCTTCACCCGCGAGAGCCGGGTGGTCAATGGCGAACCGCAGCGCATCCACCCGCGCCTGGAGCACGCCGGGGCCCACCTGAAAGATCCGGAGAGCGACTGGCTGGGCGACCTGGCGCTGCGCGGCGGGCTGGGAATGGCCGGCGGCCTGTTCGCGGCGGGGCTGCTGGCGCTGGCGGCGCTGCCGCTGCTGCGCCGCTGGGAACCC
>DAOLLE010000163.1:0-6984 GCA_035331205.1 Burkholderiaceae bacterium | reverse complement strand
GCGAGCTGCACCTGATCGAGCCGCTGGGCTTCTCGATGGACGACAAGCTGCTGCGTCGTGCCGGGCTGGACTACCACGAGTACGCGCCGCTGCAGCGCCACGCCAGCTGGGCGGCCTTCGTCGAGCGCTGCGCGCCGGATCCGGCCCGCAGCTTCTGCTTCACCACCCGCGGCACGCGCGCGCCCACCGACGTCGCCTGGCAGCCGGGCGACTGGCTGGTCTTCGGCAGCGAGACCGCCGGCCTGCCGCCGGACATCCGCGAGACGGCCTTCGCCCCCGCGCAGCGCCTGCGCCTGCCGATGCGGCCCGGCCAGCGCAGCCTGAACCTCAGCAACGCGGTGGCGGTCTCGGTCTTCGAGGCCTGGCGGCAGAACGGCTTCGGCGGGTCGGTCTGAGGTCTGAGGACGCGGGGCGTCAGGGCTTCGCCGGGCTGCCCACCGGCTGCAGCACCGCCACCTGCTCGGGCACCAGCAGCGTGCCCTGGCGCAGGCCGCGCCAGGTCGCCAGCAGCAGCGCGGTGACGATCAGCGAGGCCAGCGCCAGCAGCAGCGGCCCCAGCACCGCGAGCAGCCCGCCCGGCTCGGCCAGCCGCAGCGTCAGTCCGGCCAAGGCCGCCAGCGGGAAGGACAGCCCCCAGTGCCCGATGCCGAAGGGCAGTGCCCCCAGCCGGCGCGCCTGCGAGCCCGCCCAGAGGAAGCTGAACAGCGCGATGCCCCAGCAGCCCCAGACGATGGGCAGCGGCACGCCGAACTGCGACAGCGCCAGGCCGATTACCGCCGGCGGGGCGACGAAGATGAAGTGCGCCGGCAGCAGCCGCTCGGGCCACAGCCCCTGCGTGGCCACGCGCACCAGCAGCAGCACCAGGATCACTGGCCAGAACAGCAGCCCGATGCCGAACTGCGCCGCCGCCCACTCGCCATGGCCCAGCGCCACACCGGCCAGCGGTGCGACCACGTTGCCCACCACCGGCACGATCAGCGCGGGTGTCAGCACCGGCCACTGCAGGCCGCCGGGCTGGTTGCCGGCCCACCAGCGTGACAGCAGCCACAGCGTGATCGCGAACTGCCCCAGCGCGCCCAGCCACCAGGCCAGGTTCACCACCGCCGGCAGCCCGCCGCCCGCGGCCAGCCCCTCCGGGCCGAGCAGGGCTGCGCCCACGGTGGCCAGCAGCAGCAGGCCGATCGGGATGGTCGCGAAGAAGGCGTGCCGCACCGGGTGCCGTCGGTCCTCCTCCCAGGCCTTGGGGTGGCGCTGCAGCCGCACGAACCCGGCCACGGCCAGCGCCAGCCAACTCAGCAGGGCCAGCCCGCCCAGCACCAGCGCAATGCCGGTGGCCGTCTCGCCCATCAGCGCAGCGGCGCGCAGCCAGGCCAGTGCCAGGCCACTCAGGCCCATCGGGATCGAGAACCAGACCGGGGACAGGTGTTGCAAGGGGGCGGTGCGAGTCATGCGGGCACTGTAGCGGCGGCACTGTCCGCCAACAACCCATGGGGGTATATTGGCGGCCCGCCTGCCCATCCCCCATCGCACTCACCGAAGGAGCTTCCCATGCCCGCACCCATCCGCTCGGCCGCCGTCCTGGCCGCTTTGGCCGTCACCCTGCCGCTGCTGGCCGGCCCCGCCGCTGCCGCCGACGAGGCCTGGGTCGGTGAGGCCCGTGGCGTCGCCACCGCGATCCCGCCCAAGCTGCTGGCGGTGCTGAAGTCCGAGATCGACCAGGGCGGCCTGGAGCAGGCGATCGGCGCCTGCAACGTGAAGGCGCCGCAAATGGCCAAGACCGCCTCCGAGCAGACGGGCTGGCAGGTGCGCCGCGTCAGCCTCAAGCCGCGCAACCCCAAGGCGGTGCCCGACGCCTGGGAGGCCGCCGCGCTGGCCGACTTCGACCGCCGCGCCGCCGCCGGTGAAAGCCCGATGACGCTGGAGCGCGCCGAGATCGTGCCCGTCGACGGCAAGCCGACCTACCGCTACCTGCGTGCCCTGCCGGTGCAGGAGCTGTGCACCGGCTGCCACGGCCCGCGCGAGTCGCTGCAGCCCGGCGTGCTGGCCAAGCTCAACGCGCTGTACCCGGCCGACCAGGGCGTCGGCTACACGGTGGGGCAGATCCGCGGCGCCGTGACGATCCGCAAGCCGGCGCCCTGACGGCGCGGCGATCGGGTCCGTTCTGCTGCCCGCGAGGTTTCCCGGGGGTGTGATCGCCGCGTGCTGATCGTACCTATACTGATCAATCGCCGCGGCACAGCCGCCGCCGAGTTCAGCCAAGACGCCAGGAGACACGCATGAGCCACGCCCTCGGAACCGTCGCCGACCTGCCGCCCGAGTATTTCAACGACCTGCAGCAGCGCAACCTGATGCCGCTGTGGCCGTCGCTGCGTGCCGCGCTGCCCTATGGCATCCCCAGCCGCAACACGCAGCCGACGCTGTGGCGCTACGCCGACGTGCGCCCCGAGTTGATGCGCGCCGGTGAACTCACGCCGATCGCAAAGGCCGAGCGCCGCGTGCTCGTGCTCTGCAACCCCGGCCTGGGCCTGGACACGCTGCGCGCCACGCCGACGATCTACATCGGCCTGCAGCTGATCCTGCCCGGCGAAACGGCGCCCAACCACAAGCACACCCCTTCGGCGGTGCGCTTCGTCGTCGAGGGCAACGGCGGCTACACCGTGGTGCGCGGCGAGCGCCTGCCGATGGAGCGCGGCGACCTCATCCTCACCCCGCCGGGCCTTTGGCACCAGCATGGCCACGACGGCGAGGGCCCGGTGGTCTGGCTCGACGCGCTGGACCTGCCGCTGGTCTACGGCATCGAGGCGTCGTACTGCACCGAGGCGCCGCTGCAGACCATCACCGACCCGCTGAACTCCGGCACCGTGCGCTTCCGCCAGGGCGGCGTGGTGCCCTACGGCTCGCTGCAGCGCCAACGCCAGGACTATCCCTTGCTGCGCTTCCCCTGGACCGAGGTGCGCGCCACCCTGGCCGAACTGGCCCGCGTCACCCCCCCGGGCGAAGCGGTGCACCTCGCCTACGTCAACCCGGAAACCGGCCAGGAGTGCCTGCCCACGCTGGGCTTCTCCGCCCTGATGCTGCGCCCGGGCGAGGAGCTGCGCCTGCCCAAACGCTCGGCCTCGGCCTGCTTCCACGTCGTCGAAGGCGGCGGCAGCGCCCAGATCGACGGCAAGGTCCTGGCCTTCGGCGAGCGCGACACCCTGGCCGCCCCCACCCACGCCGAAATCACCCTGAGCAACGCCAGCGCCCGCGAACCGGCCTGCCTCTTCATGGTCGACGACGCCCCGCTGCACCGCAAGCTGGGGTTTTATGAGGTGCTGGGCTGATTCAGGGCGATCGGATCGTTCCGTCCCTCGATCCGCAGGCTCGCTTCTGCGAGCTTGGTCGTTTTCGGGCGTCGGGTGTCTGCATTCGATCGACGGCGGCCACTCGAGCGAGAGCGAATCCGCTCGATCAGTCCTTCGATCACCAAGAGAGTGCCGACTTGGCATTCCCAGACCGTTTCGACATGCCAGCCCAGCGCGGAGAGCGCGGCCGCCTTGCGCTGGTCGCGATCCCGATTGGCGGCGATATTGCCATCCCAGAATGCCGTGCGGGTCTTAGACCGGACTTGTCCGTGGCGGCAGTCGTGCCCGTGCCAGAAGCAGCCGTGCACCATCACCACCGTGGCGAATCGGGGCAGGACGATATCGGGCGTGCCGGGCAATCGCCGGTCGTGCAGGCGGTAGCGCAATCCGGCGGCGTGAAGGGCGCGTCGGACGGTCATTTCTGGTGCAGTATCCTGACGCCGGACCCTTTTCATCAGAACCGAGCGGCTCGACGGGCTGCCTGCAATCGACGAAGAATCAGGAGGTGTGGTCATGTTGGGGCCGACGATTCTGGCGCGCACGATGAGTGTGGCCACCCTGCGGGGCAGCTCTGGCCGCAGCTGGCAGTATCACTCGCGAAGCGATCACCATTCCAAGGTGGCTTGCTGGTGTGTGTTGTTCGATTTGCTGCGTGCCTGCGACGTGTTCCGGGCCGCGGTGGCGAACGGCAAGCTGGCATTCGGCATCAACCATGTGATGGTCGGACCGATCAACAAGACGCTGGATCTGGTGGTGACACGGCTTGCGCCGAGTGCGGCTGCGTCGGCTGGAACCTGTTTGGCGGACTGGGCCGACCGCTGGTCGATTGTGTTGACCGAGTCCGAGCGGGAGCTCCTGCGTGCGATGCCGGCGTTCCCGGAAGACCGCGCCGAGCACATGTCGGAAGTGGCGATTGCGCTGGAGGCGAAGGCCTGCATGACGGAGCACGTCAAATCGCTGCCCAGGCTGCATGCCGAGATCCTGGCGACCGGATTTCTCGCCAAGCAGGCGGCGCCGCACTGCATCGGGGTGGCGTATGTGCTGGTCAACGCGGCGTCGAGCTTCGTGACGCCGAGCGGACAAGGCAAGACCAACCAGCATCATCAACCGGACGATGCGCGCAAAGTCGTCGACATGATCGACCGCGCGATTCCGCTCGCGCAGGGGCCGCGCGACTTCGGTTACGACGTCCTGGGGGTGACTGTGGTGGACTGCGGCAACGACGGCAGCCCGGTCCGAGTGGTCGAGCTGCCGACCATCGGACCTACGGCGCAACACCAACTGCACTACACGCGGATGATCAACAACCTCTGCGCCCAATACCGGGCCCGCTTCGGCGCTTGACCGGGAGAGACTCCGGCGGTTCGGCTGGTGCTGTCAGGCGGCCAACAGTTCGAGCTGTGCCGAGGGCAGGCGCGGCGGGATGGTGCCACCCATCGACGCGAGGTGGCTCTCGACCGCGTCGATGAATCCGGGGGCGAACCGCAGCTTCGCGCGGCGCGTTCGTTCGAGGAACCCCCGGGTGGCCTTGAGCGATAGCGGCTCGAAGGGCTCGCTGTCGGTGAGAAAGGTCGCCAGTCCCGGCGGGCGCAGACCGATCGGATCCGTGCCGATCTGAACCGCGTGGCGCTGCCGGCCGTCGAAACGGGCGGCACGTGGTGCGCGGCCGCTGGACGGAAAGAAACGATCCCGCCCTGCGTCGAATCGGCCAGGGTTGGCGAGCCGCTGCCCGATCCACTGCGCCACGGGCACACTGACTGCGCTGCCGACCAGTCCCCAACGCGACGCCGGGCGGCCCACCTGTTCGGCCGGCCGGGTCCAGTCGCTGTCGAAGCCTTGGAGGCGTTCACCCGCACGGATGCCCAGCTTGATCAGCTGGCCGCCGGGTAGCAGCACCGCGGGGGGGGACGCGATGCCGATGGTGCTGCCGTTCTTCAACGTGGGCACCGCATCCACGGCCCAACCGAGTCCGCCGACGCCCTCGGTCCAGTAGAACCCGTGCGGCAGCTGCTCGAGGGCCGTTTGCGGACGCTCGATCGCTGCCTCGTCGGTCAGAAGCACGTCCGCCGGCTCCAGCACCCGCGACGCGACGAGGAAGACCCGCTCGCGGCGCTGTGCCAGCCCGAACGACCAGCTGTCCACCACCCGGTAGGCCCAGCGGTAGCCGCGTCGCTCGAATTCGTCGACGATGGCGCGCATGGCATTGCCACCGTTCAGCTGGAGCATGAATGGCACGTTTTCCAGCACCACCGTCTGGATGCGCCGTCGAGACAGCAGTCGGAAGACCTCGCCGATCAGCCCCGACTTTTCGCCATCCAGCCCAGCCGTACGCCCGGCTTGGCTGAGATCCTGGCAGGGGAAACCGGCACAGACCAGATCCACGTCGGACGGGAGGCTGCGCAGGGTCGTCAGGTCGTGGTGGTACGGCACGTCCGGAAAACGCGCTTGCAGCACGGCCTTCGATGCCGGCAGCACATCGCACAGCAGCGCGGTGGCGTGGCCGGCCCGGTGCAAACCCAACTCGAAGCCACCGATGCCGGCGAACAGACCTGCGACCTTCATTCGATGTTCAGGGGTGGATAAACATACAGTGTTCGATGATACGTATGGCCGCGCCGAATGCAAGCTCGGCGAGCCCCGTCTCAGCCGTTCGGCCCCGCCCCAAACACCCGCCCGCTGTGCTCGCGCATCGCGTGGAACTGGATGTCCGGCACGCGCTCCTGCGTCACGCGCAGGTCGGAGCTGTACTGGCAGAGGAAGGCCGGGGCGCCGACCACGTCGTAGGCGATGCGCAGCGGCTCGCTGTCGATGAACTTCTTCAGTTTGGCTTCGTCGGCGCAGGTGATCCAGCGCGCCAGCGAGAAGCGGCAGGGGTCCAGCCGGGCCTCGACGCCGTACTCGCCCTTCAGGCGGTGCAGCACGACTTCGAACTGCAGCTGGCCGATGGCGCCCAGCATCATCGAACCGCCTGCCACCGGGGTGAAGACCTGGATCGCGCCCTCTTCGCCCAGCTGCTGCAGGCCCTGGCGCAGCTGCTTGCTGCGCAGCGGGTCCTTGATCTCGACGGTGCGGAAGCTTTCCGGCGCGAAGAAGGGCAGGCCGGTGAAGTGCAGGCCCTCGCCCTCGGTCAGCGTGTCGCCCAGTTGCAGCACGCCGTGGTTCGGGATGCCGATGATGTCGCCGGCCACCGCGTCGTCCACCAGCTCGCGGCGCTGGGAGAGGAAGCTCACGACGGTCTGCGGGCGCATTTCCTTGCCGTTGCGCACCACCTTCAGCCGCATGCCGCGGGTGAAGCGGCCCGAGCTGACTCGCACGAAGGCGATGCGGTCGCGGTGCGCCGGGTCCATGTTGGCCTGCACCTTGAAGACCACGCCGCTGAACTTCGGCTCGGCCGGCTCCACGGTGCGCTCCAGCGCGGCGCGGGCGCCCGGGGGCGGGGCGAGTTCGCACAGCGCGTCCAGGACTTCCCGCACGCCGAAGTTGTTGATCGCCGAGCCGAAGAACATCGGCGTCTGCTTGCCGGCCAGGAACTCGGCGTGGTCGAAGGCCGGCGCGGCGTCGCGCACCAGCTCCATCTCGCCCAGGGCCTGCTCGTAGGGGCCGCCGAAGCGCTCGGCATGCGCCGGGTCCTGCAGGCCGT
>DAOLLE010000162.1:0-7019 GCA_035331205.1 Burkholderiaceae bacterium | reverse complement strand
CGCTGGCCGCCGACCTCGACGCCGCCTGGGAAGTGCTGGCCGAGCCGATCCAGACCGTGATGCGGCGCTACTCGCTGCCCAACCCCTACGAGCGCCTGAAGGAGCTGACGCGCGGCAAGGCGATCACGCGCGAGGCGATCGCGGCCTTCATCGACACGCTCACCGACCTGCCCGAAGCCGAACGCGCACGACTCAAGGCGCTGACGCCGGGCAACTACACCGGCGCGGCGGCGGCGCTGGCCAAGCGGCTCTGAAGCCGCAACTACACTCCGGCCTGTGAGCCCGCCGCGCAAGCCGACCCGACCTGCCAAGCCCGCCGAAGGCCCGATCCTCAACGGGCCGTATGACGAGCCCCGCTGGCACTTCGCCACCGCCGCAGACGGCAACCTGGACTATCGCGATCGGCGCGATGGCCGGCGAGTCTTCGCACCCGATACGCCACAGGTGCCGATCGGCCGAGAGTCTCAGAACGGCCTCTACGATCTCAACGACTTCGCCGCCAACTATCGTGACTTCCTGGTCAACCAGTTGCGGGAGCAGCTCGGCCAATGGCGCAACGATGGCTACCCCGGCGTCACCAGCCGCGTCACCCGTGAGCTGCTGGCGTACTGGTTCGAGAACCCCGAACGCCAGAGCCATCAGCAGCTGTTCTTCGCGCAGCGTGAAGCGGTCGAAGCGGCCATCTGGCTCAACGAGGTTGCCGAGAGGAGCAATCCAGGAACCCATGTCCTGAACCAGCTTCGACAGGCGCAGGCCAGCGTCGAAGACCCGCAGGTCATGCTGCCCCGCATCGCATTCAAGATGGCCACTGGCACGGGCAAGACCGTCGTGATGGCATGCCTGGTGCTCTATCACTACCTGAATCGCGCGCAGTACCGCAACGACCCGCGCTACGCCGACTATTTTCTCCTCGTCGCTCCCGGCATCACGATCCGCGACAGGCTCGCGGTGCTGCGTGTCGACGCCGAAGCCGTCGCTGATCACGACGCAGCCGACTACTACCGACAGCGCAAGCTGGTTCCACCCGCCTATGCCACGCTGCTGGCCGGGCTCAACTCGCGCCTGGCGATCACCAACTTCCACAGCTTCGAGGCACGCCTGATCGGCGGCAACAAGAAGAGCCCGCTGGATGGCAAGCTCGGGCCCGACGGGAAGAAGGTGGAGGCTCGGGAGGACGAGGCCTTGATGCTGCGCCGCGTGCTTCCGGGCTTCAAACCCGGCCGGCGGCTCGTGGTTCTCAACGATGAGGCGCATCACTGCTACCTGCCGCGCGCCAAGGGTCGCGACAGCGACGAGGAGATGTCGGCTACCGAAAACCAGCGCGCCGCCGTCTGGTACAGCGGTCTGCGAGCAGTGTCGCGGCGCTGGCGGGTTCGCTCCGTGTATGACCTGTCCGCCACGCCGTACTACCTCTCCGGCAGTGGCTGGCCTGCGTACAGCTACTTCCCGTGGGTGGTCAGCGACTTCAGTCTCATCGAGGCCATCGAGGCGGGTCTCGTCAAGATTCCGTTCCTGCCGGTGGACGACACGGCACAACACATCGAAGAGCCGGTGCTGCGCAACCTGTATGAGCACTGCAAACAGGATCTGCCGAAGAAGGGCCAGCGCACGGAGCGCAAGGAAGCCCAGGCGGAGAAGAGTGCGAAGGGTGCTAAGGCCAGGAAGTCGTCGGTGGCGACTGTCGTCGAGGCGCCGCCGCAGCTCCCGTCCCTGTTGCGCGCAGCGCTGGAGCAGTTCTATCGCCACTACGAAGCCTACGACCGCGGCCTGCGCGAGCGCGGCGAAACCAGCCGCGATCTGCTCAGCGCGCCACCGGTTTTCATCGTCGTGTGCAGCAATACGACCGTCTCGAAGGAGGTCTACAAGCTGATCGCCGGCTATGAGACCACCGGCGCGGATGGCCGGCCGTTCGCAGTGCCTGGCGTGCTGCCGCTGTTCTCCAACTTCGATCCGGTCACGCGGGCGCCGAAGGCGCGACCGCCCACCCTGCTGATCGACTCGGACGCGCTCGAACATTCGGGCCAGGTCGACGATGAGTTCAAGCGTGTCTTCGCCCCCGAGATCGAAGCCTTCAAGCGCGACTATCGGCTCGCCCACCCCGAGCGCAGCGTCGATGCCCTGAGCGATGCCGACCTGTTACGCGAGGTGGTCAACACCGTTGGGCGACCCGGCAAGCTGGGCCAGAGCGTGCGTTGCGTGGTCAGCGTCGGCATGCTGACCGAAGGCTGGGACGCCAACACCGTGACGCACATCGTCGGTGTGCGTGCGTTCGGTTCCTCGCTGTTGTGCGAACAGGTGGCTGGCCGTGCGTTGCGCAGGCGGCAGTATTTCGTCGACCCGAAGACGGGGCTGTTCCCGCCCGAATATGCGCACATCATCGGCGTGCCCTTCCGCTTCTTCCAGGGCGGCAAGACGCAGCCACCGGCGCCGCAGGACATCAAGGCACTGCGCGCCGTGCCTGAACGCGCCGAACTGGCGATCGGCTTTCCCAATCTGACCGGCTACCGCATCGAGCACCCGAGCGAGCGTGTGGACGCCGACTTCTCCGGCACGCCTCCATTCAAGCTCGATCTGACCCGCACGCCCGTGAGCACCGAGCTGGGTACGGCGTTCTCGGCCGACCGACAACGCATCGGCACCGAACTCGACCGGCTGCGCGACCAGGAAGTGGTGTTCTGGATCGCCGCACAGGTGCTCTCGCGCTACTACCGCGGTGACGACGGCCGGCCGCGCATGGAGCTGTTCGGCGACATGCGTCGCATCGCACAGGCCTGGTACGACACCAAGATCGACGTGGTGGGCGAGCGTGATCGACGATTCAAGCGCCTGATCCGTCACGAGGATGCGGTGCGCGTAGCAGCCAGCGTGTACCTCGGCATCGAAGCGGCCGCCGTCGATGCCCGCCTGCGCGGCGATCCGGGTGCGCCGGCCATCGTGCCGCTGCTCAACCGGTACAACCCGCGCGGCAGCACGGCGCACGTGCATGCCAGCACCGCCAAGCCGGTGTTCGCGACGAAGAAGAGTCACGTCAACCTCGTGGTGGCCGACACCGACAGCTGGGAGCAGATCGCCGCCAAGACCTTCGAACAGCTGCCGGCGGTGGAAAGCTACGTCAAGAACGCTTTCCTCGGCTTCGAGATTCCGTATGTGGACAAGAGCGGCGCCGAACGACGCTACCAGCCGGACTTTCTGTTGCGCGTGAAGACGCCCGGCGACGAGCGCTTCAACCTGATCGTGGAGATCACAGGCTTCGCCAAGGACAAGGCCGAGAAGCGCTGGTTCGTGCAACAGCGCTGGCTGCCGGCAGTCAACGCCCAGCGCGAGCAGCTCGGCCTGCTGCCTTGGCACTTCGCCGAAGTCACCGAGATCGAGCGCATCAAGGAACAGCTCGAGTCGGGCATCGAACGCATCGCCACCGAGGTGGACGCAGCCGTGGCAGCGAGCGCCTGGGGCGCCATCAAGCTGCTGTTGGAACTCCCTGACGAAATGTTCGAAGGCCTGCGCCCGGAAGCCCCGCTGGAACACCGGCCTGGACTGCTCGACGAAGACGACTACTGATGCCCAAGTACCTGCTCGACACCAATGCCTGCATCGCTCTGCGCTACCACCTCAAGGGGAACGCATCCAAGGACGCAGCGCGGCGCGCCTCCGACGAGCGGCTGATCACGCGCTGGAAGAGCATGGCGGCAACGGAGTTGGCGATGTCGCTGTTCACGCTGGGCGAATTGCGTGTGTTCGTCGAGAAGCATGACGACCCGGGAGTGCGACGCCGCGCCGAGCAACTGCTCGATCGGTTGTGCCAGCAGGTGAGCGTACTGGAGCAACCGGGGCACGACGCGGCACAGGGCGGCTCGCGCGCGCTGGCGCACCATTACGCAGCCATCCGCGCCAGCCTAGAGAAGCAAGGCCGGGGCATCGGCCCGAATGACACCTGGATCGCCGCGCATGCGCGCGTACATGGCCTGACGGTGGTGACGCAGAACACTTCCGAGTTCAGCCGCGTGCCCGGCCTTGCCGTCGAAGACTGGACCGCCTGACATGGCCACCAAGAAGACTCCGAAAGCCAAGGCCACGGCCGGCGACAGCGCCAAGGGCGCGCACCAGCCGGTGGACGCCATCGTCCACAAGACGGACGAGCGCCTGTTCATTCCCAGCCGCGAGGAAGCCGGCCAGGAGGAAGCGACGCTTGCGGGCGCCCCCACGGTGAAGAGCGTGCCGCTCAACCCCGTGACCACCCGCGGGCAGGACCCTGAGCTCTACTGGCTGAACAAGTACGGCAACGCCGACGATCAGCAGCGGCTGGAAGTGGACATCCGCAGCCTGTACCGCCACGAGCACGTCGAGCCCGAGGCGTTGATCGCGCGTCTGTACAAGCTCAGGGCGCGCGAGGACCGGCAGAACGAGCTGTTCGTCAACGAACTGCACGGCAACCCGCTGGCCATCGACGAACTCGACAAGCCGATCGCCTACTACAAGCGCCACGACAAGTGGCGCAACCGGCTGATCCAGGGCGACAGCCTGCTGGTGATGACCAGCCTGCTCGAGCGCGAAGGCATGGCCGGCGCGGTGCAGTGCATCTATATCGACCCGCCGTATGGCATCAAGTACGGCAGCAACTGGCAGATGCGGTTGAACGACCGCAACGTGAAGGACGGCGCCGACGAGAACCTGAGCGGCGAACCCGAGGTGATCAAGGCCTTCCGCGATACCTGGGAGCTGGGCATCCACAGCTACCTGAGCTACCTGCGCGATCGATTGCTCGTGGCGAAGGAGTTGTTGAATGCCACCGGGTCATGCTTTGTACAGATCAGCGACGAAAACGCCCACCTGGCTAGGAGCCTCATGGATGAGGTCTTCGGCAGCGAGAACTTCGTGTCGCAGATTTCCTTCATTAAGACGTCTAGTTCGACATCGGCGCTGCTTTCTGGAGTCGTGGACTATCTCATTTGGTACGCGCGTGATGCAGATCAGGTGAAATACCGCCGCCTGTTTCTTCACAAGACGGTTGGCGGCGAAGGTGCGACCGGCTACACGAAGGTTGAACTCGCCGACGGCACTCGACGTACGCTGACGCCACGCGAACGTGAAGACACTGCGCTGCTTCCCGAAGGGTCGAGGGTCTTTGCTACTGACAACATCACGAGTCAGAACCCCGGATCCAGATACGACGTCGGCTTTCGTGGGCGTGTCTTCCGTCCGGAACCCGGTTACTGGAAGACCGATGAGGTTCGAATGGCAAAGTTGCTAGAAGCGAACCGCATTGAGTGCACGGCGAATAAGCTCGCTTACGTTCGCTATTTCGACGACTTTCCAGTCTTTCCGCTAGCGAACGTGTGGTCCGATACGTTAGGACAGAATCAATTCGGTGGCGACAAGACGTATGTAGTCCAGACAGCGTTGCGTGTTATCGAACGCTGCCTCCTGATGACCACCGACCCCGGCGACCTCGTGCTCGACCCGACCTGCGGCAGCGGCACCACCGCCCACGTCGCCGAGCAATGGGGGCGCCGCTGGATCACCAGCGACACCAGCCGCATCGCGCTGAACATCGCCAAGACGCGGCTGATGACGGCCGCCTACCCCTGGTACAAGCTGGCCGACGTGGCTGGCGAAGACATCCGCCACGGCTTCGTCTACAAGACGGTGCCGCACGTCACGCTCAAGAGCATCGCCAACGGCGACCCGCCCGAGACCGAAACCCTCTTCGACCAACCCGAGGTCGACAAGAAGAAGCTGCGCGTGGCCGGCCCGTTCACGGTGGAGACGCTGCAAAGCTTCGAGCCGCTGGCGCCCGAGGCCATCGCCGTCGCGAATACCGGCATGGACCAGGTGCAGCGCTTCACCGACCGCATCTTCGAGCACCTCAAGCACGCCGGCATCAAGAACGGCCTGAAGAACGAGACCGCCGTATTCAGCCGCGTCGACGCGATCAGCGGTGGCATGGACGACGAGGGCGCGCTGCACGCCGAGGGCTGGTACGACGCGGCCGGCGGCGAGCGCAAGGCCTACTTCCATATCGGGCCGCAGTTCGGCACCGTGAGCCGCAAGGCGGTGAACGACGCCATCCTGGCCTGCCGGCGGCGCGCCGATGCGGACTGGCTGGTGATCCTCGGCTTCGGCTTCGAGAGCGACGTGGACAACCGCCAGGTCACGCTCAAGGTGGGCAGTTTCGAGGTCACCAAGGTGCGCATGCACGACGACCTGATGCAGGACGGCCTGATCAAGAAGGACAAGAAGGCAGCCAGCTTCGTGACCATCGGCGAGCCCGACATCGGCAAGGTCGACCTGCCGCTCGCCGACGGTGCACCCGGCGTCGCGGTGGAGATCCGCGGGCTCGACCTGTACGACCCGATCACCGACGAGGTGAAGCCGCGCAACGCCGCCGACATCGCCTACTGGATGGTGGACGACGACTACGACGGCGCCAACTTCATCGCCAGGCAGGTGTTCTTCTGCGGCGGTGACCACGACGAGTTCGCCAAATTCAAGACTGGGCTCTCCCGGTTGGCCGTCGACAGCACCAAGGCACGCGCCGAGCGCACGCTCAAGCTCGAGATCGACGACGAAGCCTTCGCACGGGTCTACGGCCTGCGTTCGCATCCGATCCCGGCCGTGAAGGGCCGCCGCGTGGCCGTGCGCGTGATCAGCCAGTTCGGCGAGGAAAGCACCAAGGTCATCACGCTCTGATTCCAGGCCATCGATCATGAAGTTCACCGACAAGCTCGCCGCCGCCGAACGCGCGCACGACTCGCTGCTGTGCGTGGGGCTGGATCCGGAGCCCTCCAAGTTCCCCGGCGCCTGGCAGCACGACCCCTCGCGCATCTTCGACTTCTGCGCCACCATCGTCGACGCGACCAAGGATCTGGTGCTGGCCTACAAGCCGCAGATCGCCTACTTCGCCGCGCAGCGCGCCGAAGACCAGCTCGAACGCCTGATGGCGCACATCCGCAAGGTGGCGCCCGACGTGCCGGTGATCCTCGACGCCAAGCGCGGCGACATCGGCAGCACCGCCGAGCAGT
>DAOLLE010000161.1:0-7038 GCA_035331205.1 Burkholderiaceae bacterium | reverse complement strand
GCGGTGGTGGCGCGCTGCCCGGTGGCGGCGATTCGCCCGGCGCTGGTCAACGGCAAGCCCTCGCTGGAAGTCGACGAGGCCAAGTGCATCTGCTGCGGCGCCTGCTACCCCCCCTGCCCGCCGATGCAGATCAACGACCCGGAGCACAGCAAGCTGGCGATCTGGGTGGGCGGCAAGAACAGCAACGCCCGCGGCAAGCCGACCTTCATGAAGATGGTGGTCTCCGGCCTGCCGAACAACCCGCCGCGCTGGCCCGAGGTGTCCGAGGTGGTCAAGAAGATCCTCTACACCTACAAGGACGACGCCCGCTCCTGGGAGCGCCTGTCCGACTGGATCGAGCGCATCGGCTGGCCGCGCTTCTTCGAGAAGACCGGCCTGACCTTCACGAAGTACCTGATCGACGACTGGCGCGGCGCACGGGTCAACCTCAATGCCTCCACCCATATCCGCTTCTGAGACCTGCTCCGCAGGGACACCACGATGAAGTTCGGCATCCTCGTCAACGAAGGCCCCTACCAGCACCAGGCCAGCGACAGCGCCTACCAGTTCTGCGTGGCCGCGATCGCACAGGGCCACACGGTCTCACGCGTCTTCTTCTATCACGACGGCGTCAACAACTCGACCCGCCTGACCGAGCCGCCGCAGGACGACCGCAACATCGTGCAGCGCTGGTCCAAGTTGGCCGAGCAGCACGGCGTCGATCTGGTGGTCTGCGTGGCCGCGGCGCTGCGCCGCGGCATCAAGGACGAGAACCTGGCGCCGGGCTTTCGCATCTCGGGGCTGGGCCAGCTGGTCGAGATCGGCATTCAGGCCGACCGCACCGTGACCTTCGGCGACTGAAGCGGCGAGGACCCGATGAAAAAGTTCATGTTCGTCAACCGCAAGGCGCCCCACGGCACGGTCTATGCACTCGAATCGCTGGAGGTGGTGCTGATCACCGCGGCCTTCGATCAGGACGTGTCGCTGGTCTTCCTCGACGACGGCGTCTACCAGCTCAAGAAGCAGCAGGTCACCAAGGGCATCGAGACCAAGAACTTCTCGCCCACCTACCGCGCCCTGGACGGCTACGACATCGAGAAGCTTTACGTCGAGCGCGAGTCGATGCAGGCGCGCGGTCTGACCGAGGCCGACCTGCTGGTGGACGTCACCGTGCTCGACGCGGCCGAGATGGCCAGCCTGATGCGCGAGCAGGACGTCGTCCTGAGCTTCTGAACCGCCCCGCCGAGACCCGCCATGCTCCACATCGTCAACAAGTCGCCGCTGGAACGCAACGCGCTGCAAAGCTGCCTGCGCGTGATGGGCGCCGCACCCGCCGGCGACGCGCTGCTGCTGATCGAGGACGCCGTCTACGCCGCCACCCGCGGCCACGCATCGGCTGCGCAGATCGGCGAGCTGGCCGGCCGCTGCCCGGTCTACGCGCTGAAGCCGGACCTGGACGCCCGCGGCGTGGCCGACCGGCTGCTCGAGGGCGTCACCGCGGTGGACTACGCGGGCTTCGTCGAGCTCGTCGCCACGCATCCGAACAACCAGTCCTGGCTCTGACCCACCGGTGCGCGGCCCGGGCAGCGCACGCCTTCACCCCTCAGGAGACCCCATGTCCACCATCGAAGTCAACGGCAAGAGCTACGAAACCGACGAGGAGGGCTACCTCGTCAACCTCGCCGACTGGAACGCCGACGTGGCGAACTACATCGCCGGCACCGAGAGCATCGAGATGACCGACAACCACTGGGAAGTCGTCAACTTCCTGCGTGGCTACTACGACGAGTTCCAGATCGCCCCGGCGGTGCGGGTGCTGACCAAGGCCATCGGCAAGCAGTTCGGCGCGGAGAAGGGCAACAGCCAGTACCTCTACGACCTCTTCCCCTACGGCCCGGCCAAGCAGGCCTGCAAGATCGCCGGCCTGCCCAAGCCCACCGGCTGCGTCTGACCGTGTTTGTTTGACCGTTCGCGGCGCTGAGCGCCGCAGCGCGTCGACCTCCCCTTGCATCGATCGCCACCGGGTGGGTGGTGCGGCCGCTGCATGGCCAAAGCGCCAGTGCATGGAGCGCCCGCCGCGGGAGTCCCCGCACTGGCGCCGCCCCTGCCTAGCCCCACCCCAAACCCATCACCGCCAACGCGAATCGGAACCTGCCTGTGAGCCACGCCTTCGCTGCCCTGTTCTACCTCGCCACTGCGGTGCTGCTGGCGGGCGTAGTGGCACGCATGGTGCGCTGGGTACAGGCACCGTCGCCGTTGAAGATTCCCACCACCCCGGCGCCGACGACCCGCAGCGGCGTAGCGCTGCGCTTGGCGCGTGAGGCGGTGTTCTTCGAAAGCCTGTTTCGCGCCAACCTATGGCTCTGGGCCTGCGGTTGGGTGTTTCACCTTGGCCTGGCACTGGCGTTGCTGCGCCACCTGCGGTACTTCACCGAACCGGTGTGGGGCCTCGTCGCCTGGATGCAGCCGCTGGGCATCGTCGGCGGTGCCTTGATGGTCGCCGGCCTGGCGGGCCTGTGGCTGCGGCGCTGGGCGGTGGAGCGCATCCGGCACATCTCCACGCCGTCGGACCACCTGATGCTTGCGCTGTTGCTGGCCATCGGCGCCAGCGGGTTGGCGATGAAGTTCCTCGTTCACACCGACGTGGTGGCGGTCAAGCAATTCTTCCTGGGGCTGCTGAGTGGGCGGGTACTGCCTTTGCCCGACGACCCCCTGCTGTATCTGCACCTGCTGCTGGTGGCCACACTGATGGCGATTTTCCCCTTCAGCAAGCTGCTGCATGCGCCAGGCCTGTTCTTTTCACCCACACGCCACCAGGTCGACGACCCGCGCGAGCAGCGCCATCAGGCAGCCTGGGCGGCTCGCCTGGACGTGACGAAAGGCTGATGCGCGATGGCTGACGCTCCCGCTCCTTCCGCCACATCGGCCGCACCCGCTGCCAAGGCAACGCCGGCCAAGCCGGTTGCGCCGCCGCTGCGCGAGTTGGGCGAGGTCCCCGCGCTGCAGGCCGGGTCAATGGCCGGCTCGAAGCCCTTCGTGGCCAGCGACAAGATTCAGCAGGCCATCGGATTTCCAGGCACGCTGGTGGAGGACTGGCACGACCGCGCCATCGGCAAGTTGGGCGAACTGCTGGGCAAGTACCGCTCCCTGCAGGTCTTCATGGACGCCTGCGTGCACTGCGGCGCCTGCACCGACAAGTGCCACTACTTTCTGGGCACCGGCGACCCCAAGAACATGCCGGTGGCGCGCCAGGAGCTGATGCGCAGCGTCTACCGCCGCCATTTCACGCTGGCGGGCAAGCTGTTCCCCAAGCTGGTGGGCGCGCAGGACCTGACGCGAGAGCTGCTGGACGACTGGTTCAGCTACTACCACCAGTGCTCGGAGTGCCGGCGCTGCAGCGTGTTCTGCCCCTACGGCATCGACACCGCCGAGATCACGATGGCCGGGCGCGAGATCCTGGACTCGATCGGCTACGGCCAGAAGTACGGCAACGAGATCATCGGCAAGGTCCACCGCATCGGCAACAACCTTGGTCTACCCGGCCCAGCGCTGGAGGACACCCTGCTGGGGCTGGAAGAGGACGTCAAGGAGGACACCGGCGCCGACGTGAAGTACCCGCTGGACGTGCAGGGCGCCGAGGTGCTGCTGGTCACGCCCAGCGCAGACTTCTTCGCCGAGCCGCATGTGGACAGCCTGATCGGCTACGGCAAGGTCTTCCACGCCGCGGGCATCAGCTGGACCCTGTCGTCGAAGGCCAGCGAGGCGGGCAACTTCGGCATGTTCATCGGCAACTACGACCAGCTGCGCGCGATCGCCCTGCGCATCCGCGAGGCGGCACTGGAGCTGGGCGTCAAGCGCATCGTGGTGGGCGAGTGCGGCCACGCCTGGCGGGTAGCCTACAGCTTCTGGAACACGCTGGTGGGCATCGGCGCAGGCGGCAAGGACCCCTTCGCGATCGAGCTGCAGCGCCAGCTCGACCCCCGCTACAAGCAGCCGACGCACATCTGCGAGCTCACCTGGGGTCTGATTCAGGAAGGTCGACTGCGCTTCGACAAGGAAGCCAACGACCACCGCATCATCACCTTCCACGATTCCTGCAACGTCGCGCGCGGCTCGCGCATGGGTGATGCGCCCGGCGGGCAGTTCGAGATCCCCCGGGCCATCATCCGGGCGGTCGCCAACCACTACGTCGAGATGGCGCCGGAAACCACCCACGCACAGACTTTCTGCTGCGGCGGCGGCGGTGGCCTGCTCACCGACGAGCTGATGGACCTGCGCGTCAAGGGCGCCTTGCCACGCATGGAGGCGCTGCGCCAGGTGGTGGACCAGCAGGGCGTGAACTTCATGGCCACGATCTGCGCGATCTGCAAGGCGCAGTTCACCAAGGTGCTGCCTTTCTACGGCCACAAGATGCAGCTCGTCGGCGGGGTGCACCAGCTGGTGAGCACCGCGATCCGCCTGGGCGAAGGCTGACCCCAAGGCGCCGACCCGCCCGCCAGAACCCCGAACACACCGACGCCGGAGACAAGCGATGTCCGACCCCACCTCCTCAGGTTCCCAAGGCACGGCGCTGAACTTCCGCCGCTACAAGGACGGCGACAGCCGCCAGCGCTCCTGGCGCGAGAAGATCTTCCAGGCCGGCCACTCGCACAAGTGCCCGACCTACATCCAGTCCACCCCGCCCTGCCAGGGCAGCTGCCCGGCCGGCGAGGACATCCGCGGCTGGCTGGCCGTCACCCGCGGCACCGAGAAGCCGCCCGCCGGCCAGGCTTGGCAGGAATACGCCTGGCGCCGGCTGACGCAGGCCAACCCCTTCCCCTCGGTGATGGGCCGGGTCTGCCCGGCGCCCTGCGAAAAGGGCTGCAACCGCAACCAGGTCGAAGACCACGTCGGCATCAACGCGGTGGAGCACTTCCTCGGCGAATACGCCATCGCCCACGGCCTGGGCTTCACGGCGCCCGCCGAGCGCAGCGGCAAGACGGTGGCGGTGATCGGCGGTGGGCCAGCCGGCCTGTCCTGCGCCTACCAGCTCGCGCTCAAGGGCCACAGCGTCACGATCTTCGACGAGCACGCGCAGCTTGGCGGGATGATGCGCTACGGCATCCCGGGTTTTCGCACCCCACGGCCGGTGCTGGACGCCGAGATCCAGCGCATCCTCGACCTGGGCGTGATGACCCGGCTGGGCGTGCGCGTCGGGCGCGAGGTGACGCTGGAGCAGATCCGCTCCGAATTCGACGCGGTCTTTCTCGGCCTGGGCGCGCAGTCCGGCCGGGCCCTGCCGATCGCCGACAGCGCTGGCGGGGGCGATGCGCCGAACGTGGTCACGGCCACGGCCTTCCTGAAGGCCTTCAACGACGGCCGACTGCAGCACGTGGGCAAGCGCGTGGTGGTGGTCGGCGGCGGCGACACCTCGATCGACGTGGCCACCGTGGCGCGCCGACTGGGCCACATCGAGACCAGCCACCCGACCGACTTCGACGCCGTCTTCGGCGGCCGGGTCGCGCACGACGTGGCGGAGATCTCGGCCAAGCGCGGCTGTGAGGTGACGCTGACCTCGGTGTTCGGCATCGACCGGATGCAGGCCAACCGCCACGAGATCGAGCAGGCGCAGGCCGAGGGCATCGCCATCCGCGGCGGCCTGGTGCCGATCGGTCTGCTTCGCGGCCCGGATGGGCGCGCCACCGCGCTGCGTGTGGCGCGCTGTGAGGCCAAGATGGTCGGCCCGAAGCTGGAGATCAAGACGATCGAAGGCACCGAGGAGGACATCGAGGCCGACCTGATCGTCTCGGCCATCGGCCAGGCGGTGGACCTCAGCGGGCTGGAGGTCTTCGACAACGGCCGCGGCGCGGTGGACGCCGACCGCAACTACCAGGTCAAGGGCCAACCCGGCGTCTACGCCGGCGGGGACGTGATCCGCCCGCACCTGCTGACCACCGCGATCGGTCACGGCGCGATCGCCGCCGACGGCATCGACCGCTTCCTGGCCGGCGAGGACCCGGAGAAGCGCCCGAAGATCGACGTGCACGCCTTCGACCTGCGCCGCAAGATGGTGGAAAAGGGCCTGTCCTTCTCGCAGGCGGTGGAGCCGATCCGCGGCACCGCGAACACGAACGTGGGCGTGCACAACTTCGAGGACCGCTCGGACCGCTACATCATCGCGCACGACGAGCTCTTCCTCGGCCACTTCAGCTACACGCCGCGCCTGCAACGGCACGTCACCACGCTCGACCAGCAAAGCGCGCTGGGAAACTTCGAGGAGCGGCTGGACGCGCTGGACGAGAAGCAGGCAGTGGCCGAAGCCAAGCGCTGCATGAGCTGCGGCATGTGCTTCGAGTGCGACAACTGCGTCGTCTACTGCCCGCAGACCGCCGTGTTCCGCGTGCCGAAGAAGGAGGCGACGCTGGGCCGCTACGTGGCCACCGACTACAGCAAGTGCATCGGCTGCCACATCTGCCACGACGTCTGCCCCACCGGCTACATCCAGATGGGCCTGGGCGAGTGAGGAGGCGGGCGTGAGCGAGGCCCCCTCATCCCGGTCGTCCGGGTCTGCCCCGTCGCTGCGCCGCGCGCAGGCGCTGGCGGTCGCTGCGGTGCTGGCACTGGCCGCCCTCACCGCCTGGGCGCTGCACGGCCCGAACTCGGCCGCCGGCCCGGTGATCGCCCGTGCCGAGGGCCGCTGCGTCGCGCCGCCCGACGAGATGCGCCGCCGTCACCCCGAGTTGCTGCGCCACCAGCGCGACCGCACCGTGCGCGAGGGCCAGCGCGGCGCGCCGGTGAGCCTGGAGGCCTGCGTGAACTGCCACGCCACGCCGATCGCCGCCACGGCCGGCGCGGCGCGTTCGGTGCTCGGCGGACCCGACCACTTCTGCCAGGGCTGCCACAGCTACGCCGCGGTCAAGCCGGACTGTTTCGAGTGCCACAGCAGCCAGCCGACCGGCGCGGTCCACCCGGCCGGCGCGATCGCTGCGGCCACCGCCGCGAAGGGAACGCCATGACCGAGCCCGACTTCGCCGCACGGACGCCCTCAGCACCGCCCACCATCACGTCCGCCACGCCCGG
>DAOLLE010000160.1:0-7055 GCA_035331205.1 Burkholderiaceae bacterium | reverse complement strand
CGTTCGGCCAGGCCCTCGAAGACCTCGCGCAGGCGCTGCCACATCGCCACGCTGACGGCGTTGAGCTTGCCGGGGTTGGACAGGGTGAGCAGCGCCACGTCGGCCAGCTCGGGGTGCGGAGCGAAGGTGACGCTGGAGGTCGAGTCGGCGGTGGGGGCGCTGGAAGCAGTGAGGGAGGACACGGACGAAGGACACTGGAAGCCGCAATCAGTCGAGTTTCGCACCGGCGGCTTTCGCCACCTCGCCCCAGCGCTTGATTTCGGCAGTGACGAAGTCGCCGAAGGCCTTGCCGGTCAGCGTCGGCGTGTCGGAGCCCAGGCTGGTCCAGGTGGCCTTGATCTCGGGCGTCGCGAAGGCCTTGCCCAGCTCGGCGGTCATCCGATCGATCACCGGCTGCGGCGTGCCCTTGGGCGCCCAGAGTCCGTACCAGGTCGAGACCTGGTAGGTCGGCACACCGCCCTCGCCGGCGGTGGGAATGTCCGGGAAGCCCGGCGCGCGCTGCGGCGAGGCCACCGCCAGCGCCTTGAGCCGGCCGCTGCGGATGTGCGTGGCCGAGGAGCCCAGGCCGTCGAACATCACGTCCACCTGCCCGGCCATCAGGTCCTGCAGCGCCGGGCCGGCGCCGCGGTAGGGGATGTGGGTGATGAAGGTCTTGGTCTGCAGCTTGAACAGCTCGCCGGCCAGGTGGTGCGAGGTGCCGTTGCCGGCCGAGCCGTAGTTGAACTTGCCCGGCGCGGCGCGGATCGCCGCCAGCAGCTCCTTCAGGTCCTTGGCCTGCACCTTGGTCGGGTTGACCACCACCACCTGCGGCACGTTGGAGATCAGCGCCACCGGCACGAAGTCGCCCTGCAGGCTGTAGTCCAGCTTCGGGTACATCGCCGGGGCGATGGCGTGGTGCACCGCGCCCATGAACCAGGTGGCGCCATCGGGCGCCGCCTTGGCCGCCACGGTGGCGCCGACGTTGCCGCCGGCACCCCCCTTGTTGTCGATGATCACCTGCATCCCGAGCTGCTTGGTCAGCTGCGCGGTGAGCGGGCGGGCGAAGGCGTCCGTGCCGCCGCCGGCCGGAAAGGGCACGACGATCGTCACCGGCTTGGTCGGCCAAGTCGCCGGGGTCTGGGCCTGCACCTGGGCGGCAGGGGCGAGCAGCCCGAGGCAGGACGCGGCGGCCAGCGCCGTCGGCAGGCGCGGGTCAGCAGGCGGCGGCGCGGGGCCTGTCCGAGGGGGTACGGCATGGGGGCGTGTCTCCATCCAGCCCGGCGGCGTGCGCCCGCATTCGGCGAGCACCGCACCGGTGTCATCGATCGGTTGGTGTGTGAGTCCCGTCACGAACCCTGCGGTGCGTGGCCGACCGATCGTAGCGCCGCCGCCGCTTGGCGACACTCCGGGCGGATGCGAGGGTGCGACCTGAGCCGCCGCGGGTCAGTGCTCCTCGAGGTGCGGCGTGGACTGCCCCTCGGCCAGCAGGCCGGTCTCGGCATCGATCCAGTCCGCCAGGCCCAGCTCCAGCTCGGCCTCGCGCAGCGATTCGCCCTCCTCGGGCGCCTCCTCGTTGTACAGGTCCCGGTCGGCGCGGGCGGCGCCGCGGCTGACGAAGGGACCGAAGGCCTGGCCGCCGGCGGTGGCCAGCCAGTACCAGCCGTCCGGTCGGCGCACGAAGGCTTGCGCATCGTCGAGGGGGCGATCGCTCGGGGCCGCTTCGATCACCCGCGCCGCCCCGAGCGGGAGCAAGGGTTTGGGTCGGTGAGAGGTCTTGTCCATGCGGCCACTGTGAAACCACCCCGCGGCGACCACCTTGCGCCCGGTCAAGTCCACGACCCGCCACCCCGCAAAGTGCCTGCGCGGTGGGGAGGGATGCGACGAATTGCCCGCACAGCCCGAAGGGCCGGAATTAGACGTACCTCCCGGTGCGCGGTTGTTCCCTCATTGACCAAGCGCAACCCCCTTGTCTACCCTGCGGCGGCATCGTGGCGGATGTGACGGACCTCACGCCTGCGCGTCGCTGGGCGGTGGACCGGCCACCGGAAGCGCTGCGACTGGCAGTACGTCGCGCTCCGCGCAGGAGACAGAGATGACCCCCTTCGCCCCCTCGTCGCGCCCTTCGGCCCCCATCCCGGCCGACTCGCTCGCACTGCAACGCTTCTACCACTGGGAATCCAGCAGTCCCCAGCGCGTCGCCCTGACCCAGCCGATGGGCGGCGGCGAGCTGCGCGACTTCACCTGGGCGGAGGTTGCCGACCAGGTGCGCCGCATGGCCGCCCACCTGCGTGCGCAGGGCTGGGAGCCGGGCTCGAAGGTGGCCATCCTGTCGAAGAATTGCGCCTGGTGGCTGATGAGCGACCTGGCGATCTGGATGGCCGGCTACGTCTCGGTGCCGCTGTACCCGACGCTGGCGCCCGAGACGATCCGCCACATCCTGACGCACAGCGAGGCGCGCGCCTGCTTCATCGGCAAGCTCGACGGCTGGGAGGGCATGAAGCCCGGCGTGCCGGCCGACCTGCCCTGCATCACCTACCCGCTGTCGCCGCCGGATGCGATCGCCGCCTACGACCGCTGGGACGCCATTTGCGCACGCACCGCGCCGCTGGTGGGCCAGCCGCTGCGCGACGCCGACGAGCTCGCGACGATCATCTACACCTCCGGCACGACCGGCCTGCCCAAGGGCGTGATGCACAGCTTCGGCGCCTTCGCCTACGCGCTGGCGCAGGGCACCAAGCGCATCGACCTCACACCCAGCGACCGCATGCTGTCGTACCTGCCGCTGGCCCACGTGGTCGAGCGCGTGCTGGTCGAGCACGGCTGGTTCTTCACCGGCATGCACCTGTACTTCGCCGAGTCGCTGGACACCTTCACCGCCGACATGCAGCGCGCCCGGCCGACGGTGTTCTTCTCGGTGCCACGGCTGTGGGTCAAGTTCCAGCACGGTGTGCACCACAAGCTGCCCGAGGCCAAGCTCGACCGGCTGCTGCGCCTGCCGATCATCGGCGGGCTGATCCGCCGCAAGATCCTGCGCACCCTGGGGCTGGACCAGTGCCGCATCGCCGCCGGCGGCGCCGCCCCGATGCCGCTGGCCCTGCTGGCCTGGTACCGCCGCCTGGGCCTGCCGATCAACGAGGGCTACGGCATGACCGAGAACCTCGCGCTGTCGCACTTCACGCTGCCCGGCAGCAACCAGGAGGGCACGGTCGGCCCGGCCTACGACGGCGTCGAGGCCCGCATCGACCCCGACAACGGCGAGATCCAGATGCGCAGCCCCGCGCTGATGCTCGGCTACTACAAGCAGCCCGAGCTGACCCGCCAGGCCTACACCGACGACGGCTGGCTGCGCACCGGCGACAAGGGCAGCATCGACGCGCAGGGCCTGCTGCGCATCACCGGCCGCGTCAAGGACCTGTTCAAGACCAGCAAGGGCAAGTACGTCGCCCCGGCGCCGATCGAGGACCGGCTCGTGATGCACGAGGCGCTGGAGGCCTGCGTGGTCACCGGCGCCAACCTCGGCCAGCCGCTGGGCATCGCGATGCTCAACGCCGAGACCGTGGCCCGCCTCGCCGAGGACGCGGTGCAGGCGCGGCTGGAGGCCTCGCTGGCCGAGCACCTCGCCGCGGTCAATGCGGTGCTGGACCCGCACGAGCAGCTGGCCTGCCTGGTGGCGGTCACCAGCGCCTGGACGGTGGACAACGACATCATCACGCCCACCTTCAAGGTCAAGCGCAACCGCATCGAGGACGTCTACGCCCGCCACTACGAGACCTGGGTGGCCTCGGGGCGCAAGGTGATCTGGCTGGCGGGGTGACCTGAAGGCTGAAGGCGGGCCAGGCTCAGCCCCGCAGCCCGTCGAACAACAGCTTGGCGCCGCTGAGCGCCATGCCGCCCCAGACCAGGCGGTAGAACCAGGTCGGCGAGACTCGCTTCGTGGCCCATACGCCCAGGCGCACGCCGGCCCAGGTGCAGGGCAGCAGCAGCACGGAGGTGGCGAGGTTGCGCAGGTCGATCAGGCCGAGCAGGCCGTAGGGGACCCACTTCGAGAAGTTGATCGTCGCGAAGAACACCGCGCTGGTGCCGGCGAAGGCCAGGGGCTCCATGCGCCGCGGCAACAGCGCCATCGCGATCGGCGGGCCACCCGCGTGGGCGACGAAGCTGGTGTAGCCCGAGAATCCCGCCAGCGCTGCGCACTTCAGCGGCCCGGGTGGGGGCGCGTCGGCGCGCGGGGGGCGCAGGAACTGCAGCGCCAGGAAGCCCAGCGTCACCGCACCGACGATGCCGGCCACCGTCGAGGACTTCAGCAGCCCGAAGCTCGCCCAGCCCAGCGCAATGCCCAGCAGCCCGGCGGGCAGCAGCTGCTTGAGCACGCCCCAGTCCGGGCTGCGGCGCAGCGTCCACAGGCCCATCACGTCGGCGGCGCAGAGGATGGGCAGCATGATCGCCGCGGCCTGCGGCACCGTGACCACCAGCGCCAGCATCGGCGTGGCCAGCGAGCCGATGCCCGAGGCGAAGCCGGACTTGGACAGGCCGATCAACAGCGCCGCCGGCAGCGCCAGGGCGTAGAAGTGCCAGTCCGTGGTCATGTCGGCCCCTCGTTCGACGGGTACGTCGCCCGATCCCCCGAGGGGATGGCGGGCCGGCTTGGGAGCGGCCCGGCGCTCGGCCCGCTCACCTCAAACGATCGAGCAGGCGTCGTCGAAGTCCAGGCGCGCGCCGCGCGGGCGCAGGCCAGCCGGGTCGCCGTGGCCGAGGTTGCAGACCACCAGGGACTTCACCGCGGTGCCGGCCCAGAACTCGGCGTCCACCGCGGCGGCGTCGAAGCCGCCCATCGGGCCGCAGTCCAGCCCCAGCGCGCGGGCGGCGAGGATGAAGTAGCCGATCTGCAGGCCGCCGTTCAGCGTGGCCATCGCCTCGCGCGCGGCGGGCTGGCCGTCCAGGCGCTCGCCGACCGCAGCCATGTGTGGCGCGAGCTGGGGCATGCGGGTGTGGAAGTCGACGTCGCGGCCCAGGATGGCCACCGCCGGCGCGGCACCGGTCTTGGCGCGGTTGCCCTCGGCCATCAGCGGCAGCAGGCGCGCGCGCGCCTCGGCAGACTGCACGAAGCGCACCCGCAGCGGGCAGATGTTCATCGCGGTCGGGCCCCACTTGGCCAGGTCGTGCAGCGCGCGCAGCTGCTCGGGCGTCACCGCCTCGTCGCGCCAGGCGTTGTGGGTGCGGGCTTCGGTGAAGAGCTGGGCCAGGGCGGCGGCGTCGAGGGGCTGTCTCATCGGGTTGGGGGCGCTCGGGCGCAGGAAAAGGCAGGAAGGGCAGAATTGTGCGATGTTCACACCCAGCCAGCACGACGTCCGGAAATTCTTCTGCGAGGCCTGGCGCAAGCAGCGCGCCGGCGCGCCGCTGGCGCCGATGGAGACGCTCGCCGCCGAGTGGATAGCGCGCCACCCGGAGTACCACGCCGACCTGGCCGACGTGGACGCCGCGCTGGCGGCCGTCTACACGGTCGAGGACGGGCGGACCAACCCCTTCCTGCACCTGTCGATGCACCTGTCGATCAGCGAGCAGTGCTCCATCGACCAGCCGCGCGGCATCCGCCAGGCGGTGGAGCTGCTGGCCGCCAAACGCAGCGACCTGCACGCTGCCCACCACGAGGTGATGGACTGCCTGGGCGAGATGATCTGGGCCTCGCAGCGCAGCGGCCAGCCGCCCGACCCGCATGCCTACCTGGAGCGGGTGCGCGCGCGGGCCACCCGCTGACCCGGGCGAAGAGGCCCCACCCACCAACCGAATACCCCTGCCCCGCGTCGGGCGCACTGCGCAGCGGCGACCGGCCGGCGCGGAATGCGCCTGCTAGTCTCTGCCGATGTCCCTCCCAGCCGCCGCCGACCTCCGACCTGCGCCCAGCCGGCCCGCCGCGCGACCCAGCGCCGCGATCGCCGCCACCGCGCTCGGCCTGCTGCTGGGCCTGCAGCCGCTGACCACCGACCTGTACCTGCCGGCCTTCCCGGCGCTCACGCGCGACCTGGCCGCGCCGATGCACCTGGCGCAGCTGACCATGTCGGCACTGCTGCTGGCCTTCGGCGCCGCGCAGCTCGTCTGGGGCCCGCTGGCCGACCGCTGGGGCCGCCGCCCGGTGCTGCAGGCCGGGCTGGCGCTGTACCTGCTCGCCAGCCTCGGGTCGATGCTGGCCGGCGACATCGGCCTGCTGATCGCCGCGCGCGTCGTGCAGGGCCTCGGTCTGGCCGCCGCGGTGGTGGTGGCCCGCGCGACGGTGCGCGACCTCTACGAGCCGCACGAAGGCGCCCACGTGATGTCCCTGGCACTGTCCGGCCTGGGACTGATCGCGATCACCAGCCCGGTCGTGGGCGGCTACGTCGCCCAGCAGTTCGGCTGGCGCAGCACCTTCGCCTTCATCGGCCTGTTCACGCTCGGGGTACTCGTCTTCGTGACCCGACAGTTGCCCGAGACCGTGCCGCAGCGCAACCCGCTGGCGCTGCACCCACCCACGCTGCTGCGCAACTGGCAGCGCATCGTCACGCACCCCACCTTCCTCGCCTGGGCCTGCCTGACGGCATGCACCTACGGCGCACTGTTCATCTTCCTGGCGGGTTCGCCCTTCGTCTACATCGAGACGCTCGGCCTGTCGCCCACGCTGTACGGCTTCGTGCTGGGCTCCAGCTCGATCTCCTACCTGGTGGGCACCTTCGTCTGCCGCGCCTGGCTGGTGCGCCACGGCATGACCGGCACGATCCAGCGCGCCTGCTTCTTCACCCTGGGTGGCGCCGTGTCGATGGGCGGGCTGTCGCTGGCCGGCGTGCAGGCGGTCTGGGCGATCGCCCTGCCGCAGATGGCGATCGCCTTCGGCCACGGCATGCACCAGTCCTGCGGCCAGGCCGGCGCGGTGGGCCCCTTCCGCGAGCAGGCCGGCACCGCCTCGGCGCTGTCGGGCTTCCTGCTGGCGGCGGTGGCCTTCGGCATTGGCCGCTGGCTGGGCTGGGCCATGGACGGCAGTGCCCGTCCGGTGGCGCTGGGCATCGCCTTCTGGGCCACGCTGACCGCCGTGGTCGGCTGGACGCTGG
>DAOLLE010000159.1:0-7067 GCA_035331205.1 Burkholderiaceae bacterium | reverse complement strand
TCAGCACTTCCAGCTCGGAGGGCTTGGCCTCGCGCTTGAAGAAGCTGCCCGGGATGCGGCCGGCGGCGTAGGTCTTCTCGATGTAGTCGACCGTCAGCGGGAAGAAGTCCTGGCCCGGCTTGGCGCTCTTGGCACCCACCACGGTGGCCAGCACCACGGTGTCTTCCATGCTCACCAGCACGGCACCGGAAGCCTGGCGAGCGATCTCGCCGGTCTCCAGCGTGACGGTGTGGGAGCCCCACTGGAAGGTCTTGGTGACTTTGTTGAACAGGCTCATGCGAGTCTCCTGGTTGCATGCACCCGAAAGGTGGGGCGCGACACCCGCAGACGGCTCAGCGTGGCGCAATGCCATTCCAGCGACCCCGCACGGCGGATCCATTGGAATGACACAGCAGCGCCCCCAGCGCCAGAGCGAATGCGTCGATCGGTTGAAGGGATGCGTGAAAGCGCAAAGAGCCTGCCCCGGCGATCCTGGACAGGCTCCTCGACGTCATCGCGACGATTACTTGCGCAGGCCCAGCTTCTGGATCAGCGCGACGTAACGGTCGGCGTCACGGGACTTCAGGTAGTCCAGCAGCTTGCGGCGACGGCTCACCATGCGCAGCAGGCCGCGACGACCGTGGTGGTCCTTCATGTTGGCCTTGAAGTGCGGGGTCAGCTCGTTGATGCGAGCGGTCAGCAGGGCGACCTGGACTTCGGGGGAGCCGGTGTCGGCAGCGCCGCGGGCGTTGGCGGCGATGATGTCGGCTTTCTTGATATCGGCGACGGACATGGTCAAAGTTCCGAGTTGGACGAAACCGCTCCGCCGCGCGCCGCACGATGCAGGGAAGGCTCCCTGCCCGGCCGCTGCGCCTGGGCCACGGTTTCGAGGTTCACTTGCGGTCACGGGTGAAACCAACCCGTGCCGTGCGAGGCTCGCCGCCAGACGGTTGTCCAGCCGCGAAGCAGGCGATTATAGCTTGAGCGCTGCGGCGAGCCTTTCGACCCCCTGCTGCAGGCGCTCGGGCTGCTTCGACGCGAAGCACCAGCGCAGCCAGCCCTCGCCTTCGGCACCAAAGGCCACCCCGGGCGCCAGACCCAGGCCGTGGTCGTGCACCAGGCGTTTGGCCAGCGCCAGCGAGTCGGCCTCGCCATCCACGCGCAGGAAGGCATACATCGCGCCCGGCGGCGTGGCCAGCTCGACGCGCGGCAGCTCGCGCAGCGCGCCCACCAGCGTGTCACGGCAGTGCCGCAGGCGCGCGCGCAGCGCCGGCACCGTGGCGCTCGCCTGCGCCAGCGCAGCGAGGCCGGCGCGCTGCACGAACACCGGCGCGCAGGAGGTGTTGAACTCGATGAGCTTGCCCAGGTGTTCCATCACCCGAGGCGGCACCACCAGGCTGCCCAGGCGCCAGCCGGTCATCAGGAAGCTTTTCGAGAAGCTGTGCACCACCATCAGGCGGTCGTCGGGCTCAGCCACATCCAGGAAGCTCGGCGCGGCCTGCGCCGCCGGATCGGCAAAGTACAGCCGCTCGTAGACCTCGTCGGAGACGATCCAGGTGCCGGTCGCGCGGCAGTGCGCCAGGATGCGCGCGATCTCGGCGCGCGTGAGCGTCCAACCGGTCGGGTTGTTGGGCGAGTTGACGATCAGCACCCGCGTCGCGGGCGTGATGGCTGCCAGCAGCTCGTCCAGGTCCAGCTGCCAGGCGCCGTCGCGCGGGTGCAGGCTGACGCGCCGGACGCGCCCACCCAGGATCGCGGGCTGCGCGGTGAGGTTGGGCCAGACCGGCACCACCGCCACCACCTCGTCGCCCGCGTTCACCAGCAGCTGCTGCGCCAGCATCAGCGCGCTGACGCCGGAGGAGGTGATCGCCACCCGGTCGGCGCCCACCGCCGGGTGCAGGCTGGCGATGTAGTCCGCCTGTGCCGCGCGCAGCTCGGGCAGGCCGAGGTTGTGGGCGTAGAAGACTTCGCCCGCCTCGATCGACGCCACCGCGCTGCGGCACACCGCCGCGGGCGTGGGCTCGTCGCTCTCGCCGAACCAGAAGGCCAGCACGTCGCTGCGCCCCAGGCCGGCGTTGGCCACCTCGCGGATGCGCGAGGCATCCAGGTCGGCAATCACTTGGCGCACATCGGTGTCACGCACGGCAGGCCCCCATTCGGTCGTTGACAGGGTCGTTGATCGACCGGTCAGTATGCCGGCATCTTGCAGCTGTGCGGCAGCTCGGTCTGCGCCGCACTCAGGTAGCGCAGCGTGCGAAATCCGTAGCCGCTGCCCTCGGCGTCGAAGCGCACGCCCTCGCTGCCGGCCTTCTGCATCACGCTGACGTACAGCGGCTGGATGAACTGGTGGTCGCCCGCGCGCATCACGCCCTGGCCCAGGCCACCCAGCGACTTGCCGTCGTAGCGGGCGCCGGACAGCGCCTTCGCCACCGCTGTAGCGTCGGCGCTCTTCGCCCGCTCGATCGCCTGCGCCAGCATCTCCACCATCACCTGCATGCGCAGGTGCAGGTAATCGTCCTCCGGCTTCGGAAAACGCTGGCGGAAGCCCTGCACCAGCGCGTCGGAAGCCTGGCCGCCGGCGTTCGGGTGCCATTCGGCCAGCGCCACGACGCGGCCCACGCCCGCCTCGCCCAGCGCGCCGGGCACACCCAGGGCGTTGCCGTAGAAGGTGTAGAACTTGCCGTCGAAGCCCACCTCGCGCGCCGCCTTGACCAGCAGCGTCAGGTCGTTGCCCCAGTTGCCGGTCACCACCGCCTGGGCGCCGCTGGCCTTGATCTTGGTGGCGTAGGGCAGGAAGTCCTTCACCCGCCCCACCGGGTGCAGCTCCTGGCCGACCACGGTGACGTCCGGGCGGCGCTGGGCGATCGCCTCCTGGCTGCGGCGCACCACGTACTGGCCGAAGCTGTAGTCCTGGCCGACCAGGTAGACGCGCTTGAGCGCGCTGTCCTGCGCCAGCACGTCCATCAGCGCGCCCAGGCGCATGTCGGCGTGCGCGTCGAAGCGGAAGTGCCAGGGGCTGCACTTTTCATTGGTCAGCGCCGGGTCCACCGCCGAGTAGTTCAGGAACAGGGCGCGGTGCGCCGGCTCGCGCTGGTTGTGCTTGTTCAGCGCGTCGACCAGCACGCCCGCCACCGCCGAGCTGTTGCCCTGGGCGACGAAGGCGACGTTCTGGTCCAGCGCCGACTTCAGCACCGACAGCGCCTCCTCGGCGCTGCCCTTGCTGTCCAGGCGCAGCAGTTCCAGGGGGTGCGCGCCGTCAGGCAGCTTCACGCCGCCGCGCGCGTTCACGCGCTCGACCGCCCACTGCAGGTTGCGCGCCACCGCCTCCCCGGCGTTGCCGAAGGGACCCGACAGGCCCTCGATCAGGCCAACTCGGATCGGCGTGGCCGCGGCCTGGGCCAGCAGCGGCAGGCTGCAGACCAGGGAGGCGGCGGTGAGGCGCCACCGCAAGGCAGCGCGCGACGAGGCAGAACGGGACGGCAAGGGCGCAGCGTGCGCGGCCACCGGACGGCGGCCGAAGGACAGGATCTTCATGTCGGGAGGGCGGCGTCAGCGCCATCGAATCGGGGCGTGCCGCACCGGCGGCCCGCCCGGGAACCCGGAAGCGGGGCGAGCCGCGACCCCCGGGGAAACCCGAAATTCTAGGAGCGCGGCCCATCCGCGACCCGAAGGCCCTACGCGAGCCCCGCCGCGTCAGGCCTGTGCCAGCTCCCAGCGCGGGCGCACATCGAAGTGATAGTCGCGGCTGGGCGTCGCCAGCCCCGCCTGCAGGCGCATCGCGCCGGCCAGCGCGATCATCGCGCCGTTGTCGGTGCACAGGTGCAGCTCGGGGTAGTGCACGCGGATGCGCCGGCGCTGGCAGGCCGCATCCAGCTGCTCGCGCAGGCGGCGGTTGGCGCCCACACCGCCGGCCACCACCAGCCGATCCAGCCCGCTGTCCTTCAGCGCCGCCAGCGACTTGGCCACCAGCACCTCGACGATGGCCGCCTGGGTCGAGGCGGCCAGGTCGGCGCGCGCCACATCGGTCAGCGCCTGGGCCGACTCCAGCTTGAGCAGCTGGGTGCGCACCGCCGTCTTCAGCCCGGCAAACGAGAAGTCCAGGTTGCCCACGCGCAGCAGCGGACGCGGCAGCGCGAAGGCGTCCGCTCGGCCCTGCTCGGCCAGCCGCGCCAGCGCCGGGCCGCCCGGGTAGCCCAGGCCGAGCATCTTGGCGCTCTTGTCGAAGGCTTCGCCGGCGGCGTCGTCGATGGTCTCGCCGAGCAGCTCGTAGCGGCCCACGCCCTCGACGCGCATCAGCTGCGTGTGCCCACCCGAGACCAGCAGCGCGATGAAGGGGAATTCGGGCGGGTCGGCCGACAGGAAGGGCGACAGCAGGTGCCCCTCCAGGTGGTGCACACCCAGCACCGGCCGCTGCAGCGCCAGGCCGAGTGCGCAGGCGACGCCACTGCCCACCAGCAGCGCGCCGGCCAGCCCGGGCCCGCGGGTGAAGGCCACCACGTCCACCGCCGCCAGGCCCAGGCCCGACTGCGCAATCACCTCGCGCGCCAGCGGCACGACGCGGCGGATGTGGTCGCGCGAGGCCAGCTCCGGCACCACGCCACCGTAGGCCTGGTGCATGTCGATCTGGCTGTGCAGTGCGTGCGCCAACAGCCGCGGCGGCGCAGTGCCGGCCGCGCCCTCGGGCAGCTCGACCAGCGCGACTCCGGTCTCGTCGCAGGAGGATTCGATGCCCAGCACCCGCAGCGGCGCGGGCGCAACGGGCGCCGCCGACGGCTCCACCGTGCTCATCTCGCCCCCGGCTGGCGATGGGCCCAGGCCCAGATCGCAACGCCTGCAGCGATCATCGGCACGCACAGCCACTGGCCCATGCTGAGGTTCAGCGCCAACAGGCCCAGGAAGCTGTCGGGCTCGCGGAAGTACTCGGCGATGAAGCGGAAGCTGCCGTAGCCGATCAGGAAGGCGCCCGAGACGCGGCCCCAGACGACGCCCTCACCCGAACTTGCCGCATGGGCCGAGCGGCTGCGGCCATAGAGCCAGAGCAGCGCGAACAGCGTCACGCCTTCCAGCGCGAACTGGTAGAGCTGCGAGGGGTGCTTGGGCTGCAGGCTCCCGGACTGCGGAAACACCATCGCCCAGGGCAGCGAGGCATCGGCCGCCCGGCCCCAGAGCTCGCCGTTGATGAAGTTGCCGATGCGCCCGCAGGCCAGGCCCACCGGCACGCAGGGCGCGATCAGGTCGGTGACCTCGAAGAAGCGCCGCCCGCGCAGGCGCGCGAACACCGCCATGGCCACCAGCACGCCGAGCAGCCCACCGTGAAAGGCCATGCCGCCCTTCCACACCGCGACGATCTCGGCCGGGTTGGCGAGGTAGTAGCCCGGCTTGTAGAACAGCACGTAGCCGATGCGCCCGCCCAGGATCACGCCGAGCACGCCGTAGAACAGCAGGTCCTCGACGTCGCGCGCGGTCCAGCCACCGGCCACGTAGGGCGCCTGGCGGATGCGTCGGGTCGCCAGCAGGTAGAACAGCCCGAAGGCAGCCAGGTAGGTCAGGCCGTACCAATGGACCTGGAAGAAACCGAGGTCCAGTGCGACCGGGTTGAACTGAGGGTGAACGAGCATGGCGCGCGATCATATGCGCTCGATGCGGCCACGCCGAGCGCGGCAACTCAACGCCCGCGCCGCTTGCCGCCCTGGTCCTGCGGGCCGAGCGCCTCGAGCGCCTTGCGCCGCCGGTCCCGCTGGCGCTCCTTGATCTGCTCCTCCTGGAGCCGGCGCGTACGCCCGCTCGCATCCGACCAGGCCCACCAGGCCAGCGCCCCCAGGAAGGGCAGAAACATCACCCACAGCGGCCAGTTCACCACCGGGGGAAGTTCGAACCAACGCAGCAGCAGCAAGACGACGCCCAGCACCACCAAAGACATGACGACCCCGTAAATTTCTATGGCCACGATGACAACGGGCAAGCATACCGCCGCGTTGTAGGGACGGAGCGCGTCAGGCCGGCGTCAAGTCCACCGCGAGACGGCTCATTACAATGATTCGCTGCGCGTGCCCCTGCGTGTCCCATCGACCCAACCGAAAGGAAGCCATGAAAGCCCTGTTCGCCCTGATCGCCGCCGCCTTCGTTGCCGGCCCCGCCCTCGCCGATGCTGGCGCCGACCTGGCCCAGAAGAAGAACTGCCTGTCCTGCCACGCCGTCGACAAGAAGGTCCTCGGCCCCTCTTACAAGGAAGTTGCCGCCAAGTACAAGGGCGACAAGGCCGCCGAAGCCAAGCTGGCCGAGAAGGTCGTCAAGGGTGGCACCGGCGTGTGGGGCCAGGTTCCGATGCCCGCCAACAACGTGACCCCGGACGAGGCCAAGACCCTGGTCAAGTGGGTTCTGAGCCAGAAGTGATGCCGGCGGGGCAGTCCCGCGGCCCTGACTTCGCGTCACCCGCCAGGCACTGAACCCGCCTCGAGCCCCGCCACCGTGCGGGGCTTTTTCTTGCCCCGAGCTGCATTGCACTCCCGATGGCCCGCATCCTCTTCATCCATCAGAACTTTCCCGCGCAGTACGTCCACCTCGCCCCGGCGCTGGCCGCACGCGGGCACGAGGTGCGGGCGCTGGCGATCACGAAGCAGCAGCGCACCCTGCCCGGCGTGCAGGTGCACCGCTACGGCGTGGCGCGCGGCAACACGCCCAACATCCACCCCTGGATGCTCGACGTCGAGACCAAGGTGCTGCGCGGAGGGGCCTGCGCACAGGCCTGCAATGTGCTCAAAAGTCAGGGCTACACGCCCGACCTGATCTGCGTGCACCCGGGCTGGGGTGAGGCACTCTTCCTGCGCGAGGTCTGGCCGCAGGCGAAGCAGCTGCACTTCGTCGAGATGTATTACGGCGCCGACGGGCAGGACTGCGGCTTCGACCCCGAATTCCCGCCGGTGGACCTGGACGCGCGCTGCCGGCTGGTGATGAAGAACACGGCCTTGCTGCACGGGCTGGTGCACATGGACGCGGGCGTGTGCCCGACCGCGTGGCAGGCCGGTACGGTGCCCACGCAGTTCCACCCCAAGCTGACGGTGCTGCACGACGGCATCGACACCCGCCGC
>DAOLLE010000158.1:0-7086 GCA_035331205.1 Burkholderiaceae bacterium | reverse complement strand
GCAGTTCGACCGCGGCTACCTGTCGCCCTACTTCATCAACAACCCGGAAAAGCAGGCCGCCCTGCTGGACAACCCCTTCGTGCTGCTGTACGACAAGAAGGTGTCCAACATCCGTGACCTGCTGCCCACGCTGGAGCAGGTCGCCAAGGCCGGCCGTCCGCTGCTGATCATCGCCGAGGAAGTCGAGGGCGAAGCCCTGGCGACCCTGGTGGTCAACACCATCCGCGGCATCCTGAAGGTCGTGGCCGTCAAGGCGCCGGGCTTCGGCGACCGTCGCAAGGCCATGCTGGAAGACATCGCCATCCTGACTGGTGGCAAGGTCATCGCCGAGGAAGTGGGCCTGTCGCTGGACAAGGTCACCCTGGCTGACCTGGGTCAGGCCAAGCGCGTCGAAGTGGGCAAGGAAAACACCACCATCATCGACGGCGCCGGCGCTGCCGCGGACATCGAAGCCCGCGTCAAGCAGATCCGCATCCAGATCGAAGAAGCCACCAGCGACTACGACCGCGAGAAGCTGCAAGAGCGCGTGGCCAAGCTGGCCGGCGGCGTGGCCGTCATCAAGGTCGGTGCCGCCACCGAAGTCGAGATGAAGGAAAAGAAGGCCCGCGTGGAAGACGCGCTGCACGCCACCCGTGCCGCCGTGGAAGAAGGCATCGTCGCCGGCGGCGGCGTGGCCCTGCTGCGCGCCCGCCAGGCTGCTGGCGTCATCAAGGGCGACAACGCCGACCAGGACGCCGGCATCAAGCTGGTCCTGAAGGCCATCGAAGCCCCGCTGCGCGAGATCGTCGGCAACGCCGGTGGCGAGCCGAGCGTGGTCGTCAACGCCGTGCTGGCCGGTTCCGGCAACTACGGCTTCAACGCTGCGAACGACACCTACGGCGACATGATCGAGATGGGCATCCTGGACCCGACCAAGGTGACCCGCACCGCGCTGCAGAACGCCGCTTCCGTGGCCTCGCTGATGCTGACCACCGAGTGCATGGTCGCCGAAGCCCCGAAGGACGACGCTCCGGCCATGCCGGGCGGCGGCATGGGCGGCATGGGCGGCATGGACATGGGCATGTGATGTCCCAGGCCTGAGTCCTGCACTCCGGCCGACAAAAATGGCTGCCTCCGGGCAGCCATTTTTCGTTCCGATTCGAGGAAAGCAACTCGTTTGTTACGCCTCTGTCGGATTTTGTCGGCGGATCGTGCGAAAGTTACTTGATTTGCCGTTGGCACGGACCCTGCGCAGGGAGGAAATCCCTGACCGAGGAGTCCTGCCCCATGAAGCCCCTGCCGCGCGGCGCCAGCGCGCTCGAAGTTCTGATCGTTGTCGCCCTGGTCGCCTTCCTGAACCTGTTGGCGGCAGAGCAATATAGGGTCCAGCTGGCCCGTGTGATGGCCCAGCGGTCGGCGCTGACCGACCAAAGAAATCGCCTTCTGCTCGACGATGGCCGTGCCTGTGTGACGGCGGGGTGGGGCAGCGAGGGTGCAAGCTGTGCCCAACCCAGTCGGTGATGCAGACTCCGTCACCAAGGTGACGAGAATGGTCACTGCGAAGGGCGCCGAACCGGCCCTCGGAGTGTCAACTCCTCCTCGGTCCGCTTACACGAGTGACGGGACTGGGCAAACGTGTGGTGTCCGACAGCCAACTTATGCCTGGCACGAACCCTGCAAACACGGGGGTATCTCCACCCTCTCAAGGACCCATGATGAAGCGTGTACAACAAGGTTTCACCCTGATCGAACTGATGATCGTCGTCGCGATCATCGGCATCCTCGCCGCCGTGGCGCTGCCGGCCTATCAGGACTACACGGTACGGGCCAAGGTGTCTGAAGTTGTGTTGGCCGCCTCTTCGTGCCGCACTGCCATTACCGAGGCCGTTCAATCGTCGACAACGGCAGATGTCAGCACTGTGCTGCCGTCGATTTGCCAGACGCAGTCGACGAAGTACGTTTCGTCGGTTGCTGTAGATGCGAATGGCGTGATCACGGTTTCGGCGAACGCCACGAACCTCAGCCAGCTTGGCACCAAGGTCGACATCACGCTCACGCCGATTCAAACTGGCACGACGGCCGTGGTGGGTACGACTGATGGTGGCAAGACGATTGCCGGTTGGAAGTGCGGACCTAAGTCTGGCGCCACCGGCATGGATCCGAAGTACCTGCCTGGTTCGTGCAAGGGCAACTACTAAAATCGACTTTTCCTGAACGGGCTCCTTGGCCACTGGTCAAGGAGCCCGTTCCCGTTTGGCGGATCAAGTGAGATCGGAGCGCGTGTGAGAGATGTCGAACCAGGCACTGCCGTCATGCTTGGCTTTGTCGGTGTGTCCTTGCCCTTCCTGATCGCCTTCAGCGTCTCACCATCGTCCACCTATTTCAACCAGGCGCTGTCCTTTGGCGGCTGTGCGGCCTGGCTGTTCTGGTGGGCGTTGCGGTCGGGGGGCTTCACCGGCGGGCGGACTGGCGAGTCCGTGCCTGCGGGGACCCGCTGGATCCTGCTGGCGCTGGTCGTGCTCGCGCTTGCGATGATTCCACCCGGCGCGCCGATCGGTCAGCGGCTGATGCCGATGGGCTGCGTGATCCTCGCGGCGGCGCTCGTGTATGCCGCAGCGCGCACTGCCAGTACCGGCGACGACCAGGCCTTCGCGGTGCCCCTGATGTCCGCGCTGCTGGCGGCGGGCATCGCCAGCCTCGCCATCGGCGTGGTCCAGGTGTTTTTCGCCGAGTGGGCCGATGGGGTGGTGATTGCAGTACCGACCATTGCGGGTCGCGCGATCGGCAACATGCGCCAGCCGAATCAGCTCTCGACGCTGCTGATGTGGGCGATTGCCGCTGCGGTGTGGCTGGGCGTTCGATCGCGCTGGCCCAAGGGGCTGCTGATTGGCGTGGTGGTCGCGTTGGTTTTTGGTGTGGCGCTGACGGCCTCGCGCACCGGCACGGTGGGCATCGTGCTGCTGGTGGTTTGGGGCCTGATCGATCGCCGACTCCCTGGCTGGGTGCGCCTGCTGTTGCTGGCTTGCCTGCCGCTGTACGCGCTGAGCTGGTGGGGGCTGGAGCAGTGGCTCTCGGCGCATGGCGTGGCCTATTACGGTGAGGACCAGATCAAGAAGACGCTGCACGGCGACGCGAGCAGCTCGCGCGGGCGCATCTGGTCGAACGCCTGGGCAATGATCCAGGCGCATCCCTGGTTCGGCACCGGCGTCGGCGCCTTCAACTTCGTCTGGTCGATGACGCCCTTCCCGGATCGGCCCGTCGCCTTCTTCGACCACACGCACAACATCGCGCTGCAGCTGGCTGCGGAGTACGGCCTTCCGATCGCTGCGGTGGTGCTGCTGGCGCTGCTCTGGGGCATCGGGTCGGCGCATCCGGCGTTGCGGGCTGCGCAGGACGACCGGGCCCGTGGCGCGCGCGCAGCGCTGTTCATGCTCGTGTTGGTGGGCGTGCACAGCCTGCTCGAGTACCCGCTGTGGTATAGCTACTTTCTGCTGCCTACGGCGCTGCTGGCCGGCTGGCTCACCGGCAGTGCCGCCTCAGATGGTCTGGCGCCCGCCGCCTCGGGGGCCCGCGGGGGCCTGGCGCTTCCAATCGGACGGGTGGGGCTGCCGGCCTGCCTGCTCGTGGGCCTGCTGGCGTCGGTGGGGACGCTCTGGGCGACGGCCCAGTATGCACAGGTCGCGGTGATCTTCGAGCCGGAGCTGGCCCCCGGTGAGCCGAAGTCGCTGGAGGAGCGCATCGCCCGCGGTCAGACGAGCCTGTTCTTCGGCCACCACGCCGACTACGCCAAGGTGACGATGGCCGAGCACCCGGAGCAGGTCTTCGATGCCTTCGAGCGCCCGCTCTACCACCTGATGGACACGCGCATCACGATGGCCTATGCCCGCGCGCTGGCCGCACGCGGTGAAATGGAGCGTGCCCGCCATGTGGCCGCTCGCCTGAAGGAGTTCCACAACCCGGGCTCGGAGGACTTCTTCTCGTCCTGTGACCCGGCCAGTGCCGCAGCGCTGGCCCGCCAACGCGCGAGCGATGCCGAGCCGCGCCCCGCCGACATCCTGGCCAGCGGGGTGCCCTTCCAGTGCGGCACTGACCCGCGACTGGATGCGGCGAGGCTCGTCCTGAAGCCCTGATGGGGCAAACCGGCAGGTGATCTGCCGGTCGGCTTAGCGGCCGACCCAGTCACCCGACTTGCCGCCGCGCTTTTCCAGCAGGCGCACGTCGGTCATGACCATGCCCTTCTCCGCAGCCTTGCACATATCGTAAATCGTCAGCAGGCCGACCTGCACTGCGGTGAGCGCCTCCATCTCGACACCGGTCTGGCCGGTGGTTTCGACGGTGGCGCGGCAGATCACCGCCGAGTCGGCGTGGTCGAGCTCGAACTCCACCGCCACCCGGGTCAGCGCGAGCGGGTGGCACAGCGGAATCAGGTCGGCGGTGCGCTTGGCCCCCTGGATGGCGGCGATGCGTGCCACGCCGAGCACGTCGCCCTTCTTGGCCTCGCCACGCGCGACCAGCTGCAGCGTCGGGGGCAGCATGCGGATGCGCCCTTCGGCGGTGGCGACGCGCCGGGTCGCGGCCTTCGCGCCGACGTCGACCATGTGCGCCTGGCCCTGGGCGTCGAAATGCGTCAGGGGCGATGACGACGCATCGGACCCCGGTTGCGTTGGCGCGGGGGGCGGGGCGAAAGCGTCGGAAGAGGGCGAGCGGACGTCGGCGGTCATGGCGGGCGGAGCGAGCGGAGGGGTCGATTTACACGGACGTGACATTGTGGCGGCATGATAGGGCGCATGCCGTACATCGAACCGCCCCAGTCCGCTGCTGTGTCCCGGCGAGTACCTGCGCGCACAAGGGCCGCCGGGCGGAAGCTGTTGGTCGGGATCCTGAGCGCCAGCCTGCTGAGCGGCGGCGTCGCTCCGGCGCAGGAGGTCCCGCCTTCCCAGGCGCCGCGCCCGGCACGCTCGGCACTGCCTTCACTGGGCGATGCGGGCGGAGAGGAGCTGGGGGTGGGCGCGGAACGGCGCATCGGCGACCGCATCATGCAGGAGCTGCGCCGCGACCCGGATCTGCTCGACGACGCGCTGCTGGTCGAATACGTGCGCTCGATCTTCGATCCGCTGCTGCAGTCGGCCAAGGCGCGGGGGGATCTCTCGCCGGAGCTGGCGCAGCTCTTCGCCTGGGAAACCTTCGTGGTGCGCGACCGCTCGGTCAACGCCTTCGCGCTGCCGGGGGGCTTCATCGGCGTGCACCTCGGGTTGATCTCGATGACCGCGACGCGCGACGAGCTGGCCTCGGTGCTGGCCCACGAGCTGTCGCACGTGACGCAGCGGCACATCGCCCGCTCGCTGGCGACCAACCGCCGCAACACGGCATTGGGCGTCGTCGCGATGATCCTGGGCGTGATGGCGGCCGCGCGCAGCAACGTGGACGCGGCCAACGCGCTGATCGTCGGCGGGCAGGCCGGGGTGGCGCAGAGCCAGCTGAACTTCTCGCGCGACATGGAGCGCGAGGCCGATCGGGTCGGCTTCGGCGTGCTGGAGCAGGCCGGCTTCGCCGGCAGCGGCATGGTGGGCATGTTCGAGCACCTGCAGCAGGCCAACCGGCTGACCGACTACAACCAGTTTCCCTACCTGCGCTCGCACCCGCTGAGCAGCGAGCGCATCGCCGAGGCGCGCTCGCGCCTGGGCATCGATGCGGCGACCACGGCGCTCGACCTGATCGGTTCCGGGGGGGCGCAGGCGCAGTGGCTGCACGCGGCGATGCAGGGGCGCGCGCGCGGCCTGATGGACGCGCGCAGCGAGGTGCTGCAGCGCCTGGCCTCGGCCACCGCTGGGGGAGCGGCGCCGGGCAGTGCCGCGCGCGACGACGGGCCCCAGGGGCTGGCCACGGCCTATGCGGCGGCGCTGGCGGCCACGCGGCTGAAGAACTGGGCGCTGGCGGACAAGGCGCTGGCGCGGGCATGGCAGCTGGTCGCGCCGTACCCCGCGGCGGCACGGGTGGTGCTGCAGCTGCAGGTGGAGTCGCAGCTGGAGCGCGATCGCCCCCGTGAGGCCGCCACGCTGCTTGCCCAGGCGCCGGCCGATGGCTCACGCGCTGCGATGCTGCTCAACGCCCGGGTGGCGGTGGCCCAGCCCGGCCCCGCGCAGCCGCTCAAGCGCGTCGGCGAGGATCTGCGCACCTGGGTGGCCTTGCACCCCAACGATGCGGCGGCGTGGATGGCGCTGTCGATCGTCGAGGCCAGGCTGGGGGCGCAACTGGCGTCGTTGCGTGCGCAGGCGGAGGCGCACTTCGTCTCGGGCGACCTGACCGGTGCGGCCGACCGCCTGCGTGCGGCGCAGCGCCAGGCGCGCGCCAGCGGCGGGGATTCGTACGAGGCGGCGATCATCGACGCGCGGCTGCGCGCAGTCGAGGAGCAACGCCGCCGGGAGCGCGACGACCCCGAGGGCCGGCGCTGACGTTCGGTGATGTGAAGCCGGCGGATTGCGGGTGGGTCAATCGCGCTCGAAGAGCGACTGCAATGCGGCGTCGATCACCACGCCGCAGGCGCTGTAGAGGACCGAGGTGACCAGAGCGGCCCAGAAATCGCGCACCTGGAAGTCCTGCAGCATCCATGAGGCGGTGTAGAACATCGCCGCGTTGATGACGAAGAGGAACAGGCCCAGCGTGACGATCGTTGCCGGCAGCGTCAGCACGACGAGCACCGGCCGCACCACCGCGTTGAGCAGCCCCAGCACCAGCGCGACCAGCAGTGCGGCCGAGAAGCTCTGCACCATGACGCCGCTGTAGAGGTGGCTGATCGCCAACAGCGCAGCGGCCAGCAGCGACCAGCGGATGAGCAGTTTGATCATGCCGTCAGCATACACAGGCTGTGTGAATTTGTGCCGCCCAGAAAAAAGCCGCCCGCAGGCGGCTTTCGAGGGGGCGAGCCGTTCGATCAGATCAGGCTCTTGAGGATGCGGCCCATCTCGGAGGGGTTGCGCGTGACCTTGAAGCCGCACTCTTCCATGATCGCCAGCTTGGCGTCGGCGGTGTCGGCGCCGCCGGAGATCAGCGCGCCGGCGTGGCCCATGCGCTTGCCCGGAGGGGCGGTCACGCCCGCGATGAAGCCCA
>DAOLLE010000157.1:0-7109 GCA_035331205.1 Burkholderiaceae bacterium | reverse complement strand
GCTCGCGTTCAGTGCCCTGGGCCTGTTCTATGCCGGTGACGAGGGCCTGGCCAACGGCGCGGCCTACCTGCACCTGGCCGCCGGCATCGCGCTGCTCGGGCTGTTGGCGCGGCATGCGCTGCGTGCTGGCCGCTGGCGCAGGCGTTTTGGCGGGCGCGGCCCTGGGCACCCTCCTTCTGGGCAGCGTTCGGGGCAGCGGCCAATCTGGAGGCTGGGGCTGCGACATCGGTCACAATCGCGGTCATGCAGTCCTGGCGCGCCCGCAGAAAAGGCCTCGGCTGGATCGGCATTGCGCTGATCCTGCTGAACCTGTGCGCGCCGGCGCTGACGCATGCGCTGCAGCTGGGCAGGCAGGGCACGACGGCCGCCGCCACGCACAGCCCGGACTGGTGCGGCGCCTTGCTGCCGCTGGCTGCTCAACCGGTGGCGAGCAGCAGCGGGGACGACGCGCCCGACTCGGCCGCCAGGCCTGCACCGGCCTGCGGTTTCTGCGCCCAGACCGCGGCGAGCTGGGCCCCGCTGCCCACGCCGCTTGGCCGCGCTGAGGCGCCCTCCCCGGCTGGCGCAGTCCAAGCCAGCATCGGCGGCGTCGAGCCCGAGGTGCCGACCTTCCCCGGTGCCCGCCCACGCGCCCCGCCGGCCCGGACCGCCTGATCCGCTTGAGACTGCGCTGCGGCAGGCGCACCGACGCACCGCAGCCGGATCCGTCCATGGCGCATCGCCGTCCGCAGCGCACCGAGGCGCTGCGGTCCGCCCGGCGAAGCGCCGCCTCCCTTTTTTCGAACGACCCCAAGGAATGCCCACCATGTTCTCGAAGACCGCCCTCCTCGCCTCCGCCCTGCTGAGCCTGGCCGCCGCCGCCCATGCCGACGTCACCGCCAAGGACCCCTGGGTGCGCGCCACCGTGGCGCAGCAGAAGGCCACCGGCCTGTTCGTGCAGCTGACCTCGACGGCGGACGCCCGGCTGGTCGCCGCCGCATCGCCAGTGGCCGGCGTGGCCGAAATCCACGAAATGGCGATGGAAGGCAACGTGATGAAGATGCGCGCCGTGCCCGGCCTGGACCTGCCGGCCGGCAAGGCCGTGGAACTCAAGCCCGGCGGCTACCACGTGATGCTGATGGATCTGAAGCAGGTGCTGAAGGACGGCGACAACGTCGAGGTCACCCTCACCGTCGAGGGCAAGGACAAGAAGCGCGAGACCCTGGTCGTCAAGGCGCCCGTGCGCCCGCTGGCCGGCAAGCCGATGGCTGACCAAGGCGCGATGCACAAGCATTGAGCGTGCGCAGGCCGCGCGCGGCCGATGACGGCGAACGGGCCCCGCGGGGCCCGTTCTTCATCCGGGGTCGGTCGGCAACCGGCGTTCAGGGCGCTTCGTCACCCAGCAGGTAGTCGGCCTTGCCAAGATCGACGCCGGCATGGCGCAGCAGCGCGTAGGCGGTGGTGACGTGAAAGAACACGTTCGGCAGGGCCCAGTGCTTCAGGTAAGCCTCGCCGAGCATCGTGCGGGTGCGACCGTCGCGCCCGACCGGGAAGGTGATCTCGCGCGCTTCCTGACCGTCGATGGCCTGCGGCGGCACCGTGGCCAGCCAGTCCAGCGTGCTGGCGATGCGCGCCTTGAGTTGGTCCAGCGTGGCCTCGTTGTCCTCGTGGCGCGGCGCCTGCAGGCCGCCCAGGCGCGCTGCGCCGTATTTGGCGGCGTCGCAGGCGATGCGCACCTGCGAGGCGAAGGGAAGCATGTCCGGCGCCAGGCGCATCGAGACGAACACATCGGGGTCGAAGCCCCGCGCCCGCGCGTTCGCGCCGGCCTTGACCAGGCAGTGGTAAAGGTTCGACAGCGCCGTGCGGAAGATCGGCAGGCTGGCGCTGGACAGGGTGATGGACATGTGCAGTCTTTCGGAGGATCGCGCCGGCAGGGAACCGATGGTCAGCCGCGCTGGCCGCTGGACTCGTACAGGCGTTCGAAGTTCGGGTTGGTGTAGAAGGAATCGGCCAGGTAGGCGACCGGCGAATCGATGAAGCCCAGCACCTTGCGGCTCAGCGGCTGGATGTCCAGGTCCGGGTAGCAGGAGGCGGTCAGCTCGTGGCAGTAATACTTGCCGTTGCCGGGCCGGAAGCTGAAGTCGTAGGCCACGTCCTGATCGGCGCAGCGGATCGCGTGGGCGATGGCGCGCGCCTGGCCCGTCGCAGGGCGCAGCAGCACGATGCGGTCGCAGCGGCAGAAGTCGATCAGGTCGATGCGCTGGGCGCCCTCGGCGATCGCATGGACCATCAGGCCGTCGCCGATGTACACGCCGCTGTGGCTGCAGCCGCTGGCGCCCTTGGGGATGAAGTAGCCGTCCAGGTAGTTCACGTAGCCGCGCATCAGCACATCGCCAGGCTGGACCTGGGCCATGAGGCCGCGCGTCTGGAGCCCCTTGATCCGGAACGAGCTGGGCTGATAGATCACCCAGAGCGGCCCCGGAAAGACCTTGATGTCGCCAAAGACGGTCAGGAAGGCCTTCTTGACCCGGTACCAAAGTGATTCCACCGCGCGCTCCTCCTCGTTGGCCGCCAGCCTAAGCGATCCCGGCCGGCGGCGGAAGCCGCAGCCGGCTTTTTCAGCTCCAGCGTCGCGGGCCGCTCACGGCAGCGGCCTCACTGCGCCGGGTCGCGCAGCTGCCAGCGGATCGCATCGAGCTGCTGCAGCAGCTCGGGCGAGAGCGGGGTGCCCCAGGCGTCCAGGTCCTCGTCGAGCTGGGCCACGCTGGTCACGCCGATGATCGTGCTGGCCACGCTCCAGCGCCGGTAGCAAAAGGCCAGTGCGAGCTGGGTGGGCGTCAGGCCGTGCTCGCGCGCCAGGGCGTTGTAGCGCCGCGCAGCGTCGAGTGCCTCGGGCCGGCCCCAACGCTGCGCCTTCATGCTGTCGAACAGGGCCATGCGGCCCGGGCGCTGCTCGGCGTCGTTCAGGCCGACGCTGTCGTACTTGCCGGTCAGCAGGCCAAAGCCCAGCGGCGAGTAGGCCAGCAGCGAGACCTGGTGGTGGTGCATCGCCTCGTCCAGGCCGTTGTCCACCACCCGGTTGATCAGGCAGTAGGGGTTCTGCACGGTGGCCACCCGCGGCAGGCCGGCACGCTCGGCGACGTGGATGAATTCGCTCAGGCCGTAGGGCGTCTCGTTGGACAGGCCCACCGCGCGCACCTTGCCCGCTTGCACCAGTCGCTGCAACGCCTCGAGCTGCACCTCGATGCTGCTGCAGGGCTTGAGCTTGCGCGGCTCGAAGTAGGCCATGCCGAAGACCGGCGCATGCCGCACCGGCCAGTGGATCTGGTACAGGTCGATCACCTCGGTCTGCAGGCGCCGCAGGCTGCCCTCGCAGGCGCGCACGATGTCGTCGGCCGTCAGGTCGGCGCTGCCGCCGCGGATCCAGTCCATGCCCCGTGCGGGCCCGGCCACCTTGGTCGCCAGCACCAGCTTCTCGCGTGCGCCGGGGCGCTGGGCAAACCACTGGCCGATGATCGTCTCGGTGGCGCCGAAGGTCTCGCGCCGCGCAGGCACCGCGTACATCTCGGCCGTGTCGATGAAGTTGACACCGCGCTCGAGCGAGCGGTCCAGGATCGCGTGGGCGGTGGGCGCGTCGACCTGCTCGCCGAAAGTCATCGTGCCCAGGCAGATCGGGGTGACGTTCAGTTCGCTGCGTCCGAGGCGGACAAGTTCCATGCTCGAGTTTCTCCGGCTGTGTCAAGGGGTGGGCAGGGGCCAGCGGCGAACGGTCTGTTGCGGACAAGCCGCAGGTTGTGACCGCGCTGTTGCGCCTGGCTGCGCCGCCGCAGTGTGCCGCAACACGGCGCAACCTGCCGGCCTCGGCCGCCGTGTAAGCTCGATCCCCCCGATCCACCGGGCGGCTCGCCTCGCCCGGGACCTGGACGGTGCCCCCAAAGCAAAGGTCGGGGCCGCCGCCGCTCGCCAGGGATTTCGACGATGAAAACGACGATGACCAACCCGCCGCCGGGATTCGCCCGGCGCCTGCTGCCCGCCCTGTTCGCCGCCGGCGCCCTCGCCAGCGGCTTCGCCCAGGCCCAGAGCGCCGACCCCTGGGCCAATTGGCGCAGCGCCGACAGCGCGCACTTTCGCGTGCACTTCCGCGGCGAGCAGCGGGCCCAGGCGGAGAAGGTCGCCCAGGCGGCCGAGCGCGCCTTCTCGCGCATCTCGCCGACGCTGCAGTGGACGCCCAGCAGCCCCATCGAGCTGGTGGTCTACAGCGAGTTCGACGTCGCCAACGGCTTCTCGACGCCGCTGCCGGCCAACCTGATCGGCGCCTTCCTCGCCCCGCCCGACGGCGAGCTGCTCGACAACAGCCCCTGGCTGGAGCTGCTACTGACGCATGAGATGGTGCACGCCATCCAGCTCGACAAGGTGCGCAGCGCCCCCAAGATCCTGCGCGCCATCTTCGGGCGCGTCGCCTGGTTCTTCCCGAACCTGTTCATGCCGGCCTGGGCGCACGAGGGCCTGGCCGTCTACCACGAGGCCGCGCAGGACGGCGTGGCCGCCGGTGCCGCGCTCGGCCGCGGCCGGCTGTACGGCGCCAACTTCGAAGGCTGGCTGCGCGCCGAGCAGGCCCGCGGCTTTCCCAAGCTGGCCGAGCTCAATGCCGACGGCCGGGCGCTGCCGCTGTCCAAGTCCTACCTCTACGGCGGCTACTTCTTCGACTTCCTGGCGCGCCGTTACGGGTCGAAGGTGGTGGGCGACTTCGTCGAGAACTACAGCGGCAACATCGTCCCGCGCTTTCACACCAACCCGCGCGAAGCCACCGGCAAGACGATGGACGAGCTCTGGGACGACTTCATCGCCGATCTGAACGCCCAGGTCGGCCAGCGCGCCGCCGGCCTGCGCAGCCAGCCCGAGCAGCTCGGCAAGGCGCTGGACAAAGACCATTTCGACATCCCCAGCGTCGCCAGCCTGCCCGACGGGCGCACGCTGGCGGTCCTCGATGACGGCGTCGGCGCGCCCGAGTTGGTGCAGTTCGACGGCCAGGGGCGCCGCCAGCGGCTGGCCACGCTCAGCGGCGTCGCGCCGCGGCTGGATGCCAACACCCGCGGCGAGCTGCTGCTCACCCAGGTGGATCTGTGCAACACCCATTACCTGGCCTACGACATCTACCGCGTCGACCCGCAGAGCGGCTCACTCGAGCGCCTGACACACTGCGCCCACCTGCGCCGCGCCACCCAGGCTGGCGAGCGCATCCTGGCACTGCAGCTCGACGCCGGCCGCACCCGCCTGGTCAGCCTGGACCGCCGCGGCGGCGACCTGCGCCGCCTCTACAGCCCTGCGTCGGACGACGCCGACCTGGTCGACCTGGCCGCCTCGTCGGACGGCCGCCGAATTCAGCTGATCGAGCGCCAGGCCGGCGACTGGAAGGTCATCGAGCTCGACGTGACCCAACCAGGCGCCAGCCCGCGCCTGCTGCTGTCGACCAACGCGCCGATCCACTCACTGCGCCAGACGGCCCAGGGGCCGGAATTCATCGGCACGCGCGGCGGCGTCAGCAACGTCTGGCGGCTGCTGCCCGGCACGACGGCGCAGGTGCAGCGCCTGACCCACAGCCACACCGGCGTGGTGGCGCACGGCGGCAGCCTTGCCGACGGCTCGCTGGCCACGGTGGTGATCACCGCCGACGGCTTCCGCCTGCACCGCCTCGAACAAGGCGCGGCGCTGCAGACCGTGGCGCTGGCCGCCGGCAACCAGCTGCGCGTACCGAACGGTGGCTCCGCGATGGCGCCTGCAGCGGGAGCATCGGCCCCGGTGCCTGGCGCCGCAATGGCCGCCGGCACGCCACCCAACGCCAACGCAGCGGTGCTCGGCGAGGACCGCCGCTACCTGGCGCTGACCTCGATGTACCCGCGTTCCTGGTGGCCGATCATCGCCAGCGACCGCGGCCTGTCGGCCTATGGCGCCAGCACCTACGGCGCCGATGCGCTGGGCTTCCACCAGTACGCCGCAGCCTTCGCCTGGGAAACCTCCCAGCACGAACCGATCGGCAGCCTCGAATACCTCTGGCTGGAAAGCCAGCTGCTGTCGGTGCAGCGCAGCATCACCGCCAAATCCTGGCGCGACCTTGGCGACGGCAAGTACGACACCCTGTCCTACGAGCGACACACCCAGGCGCAGTGGCTGAGCACCCTGCCCGTGCTGCGCAGGCTCAGCCAGCACCTGACGCTGGGCATCGGTGCCGCGGTGGACCGCATCGAGCTGATCCGCACCGAGCCACAGGGCAGCACGACGGCACGCAACGACAAGATCGCCGCCGCGCTGATCGACTACGACAGCCGCCGCAGCAACTGGTGGAGCGAGGGCGCCAATCGCGGCCTTCGCGCCAGCCTGCTCTACGAAAGCTACAAACCCTTCCGCTCCTCGGAAGAACGCGCCGCAGGCACCGGGTTCGACGGTGAAGTGCTGCGCGCCGACCTGCGCGGCTTCGTCCCGGCCGGGCGCAGCGTGCTGGCGCTGCGCTACACCGAGGCGCACGCCAAGGACCGCACCCGTGCCTACCAGCTTGGTGGCGCCACCGACCCGCAGCTGCAGTTCGGCTACACGCTCAACAGCCGCGAACTCTCGCTGCGCGGCTACCACGGCAACGAGGTGGCGCTGCGCGGGCAGAGTGCACGCGTCGCGTCGGTCGAATGGCGCACCCCGATCGCCGACGTCGACCGCCACGGCATGGTGCCGCCCTTCGGCATCAACCGCCTGTCGGCCGCGGCGTTCTTCGATGTGGGTGGAGCCTGGAATACCACCACCAGCCAACCCGCGCGCTACTACCGCGGGGTCGGCGTGGAAGTTCTGGGCGAAATCAAGCTGCTCTATGCCCTGGGCTTGAATCTTCGCCTCGGCGTTGCGCACGGTCTGGACGACGCGAAGGACACGATCGGCTACCTGACGGTGGGCCGGGCCTTCTGAGCCAATGTCTTGGTCGGGTCGATCCAGCCGGGTCGGCCCGATCTTGTCAGCATGACTACAACCGAGGACCGCTGCCATCGCCCGAAAATTCACGGCAGCCAGATTCAGGCAACCCAAATCCAGCCCCTAAAAGCCGAAGCCCCCGCCGCGGGGAAGCGGAGGGGGCTTAGGGGGATAGG
>DAOLLE010000156.1:0-7150 GCA_035331205.1 Burkholderiaceae bacterium | reverse complement strand
GCTTCCACCTGGAGCGCCAGACCGGCGGCATGACGCGCGACATCGAGCGCGGCACCCGTGCGCTGCAGTCGCTGGTGAGCTACTCGCTGTTCACGATCGTGCCCACGCTGGTCGAGCTGGTGCTGGTGCTGGCGCTGCTGGGCGGCAAGTTCGACCTCTGGTTCGTCGCGATCACCGTCGCCGCGCTGCTGGCCTACGGGGTCTTCACGATCGCGCTCACCGAGTGGCGCACCCAGTTCCGCCGCGAGATGAACGAGCTGGATTCCAAGGCCCACACCCGGGCGGTGGACGCGCTGCTGAACTACGAGACGGTCAAGTACTTCAACAACGAGGACTTCGAGGCGCGCCGCTACGACGAGGGCTTGGACGCCTACCGCCGCGCGCAGATCAAGTCGCAGGGCACGCTGTCGCTGCTCAACGCCGGCCAGCAGGCCATCATCGCCGCCAGCCTGGTGGCCATGCTCTGGCGCGCCACCGACGGCGTGCTGGCGCAGCGCATGTCGCTGGGCGACTTCGTGATGGTCAACGCGCTGATGATCCAGCTGTACATCCCGCTGAACTTCCTGGGCGTGCTCTACCGCGAGGTCAAGCAGAGCCTGACCGACCTGGACAAGATGTTCGGCCTGCTCGGCCGTGAGCGCGAAGTGGCCGACGCGCCCGACGCCCGGCCGCTGCGGGTCAGCGAGGCGGCGGTGCGCTTCGAGCACGTGGACTTCGCCTACGACCCCGTCAACAGAACGGAGGGCAAGAAGGGCCGCCAGATCCTCTTCGACGTGGGTTTCGAGATCCCCGGCGGCCGGACCGTGGCGGTGGTCGGCCCCTCCGGCTCGGGCAAGAGCACGCTGGCGCGGCTGCTGTACCGCTTCTACGACGTGGGCAGCACGGGCGGGGGCTGCATCCGCATCGACGGGCAGGACCTGCGTGCCGTCACCCAGGACAGCCTGCGCCGCGCCATCGGCATCGTGCCGCAGGACACCGTGCTGTTCAACGACAGCATCGGCTACAACATCGCCTACGGCCGCCCGGGTGCCACGCGCGAGGAGGTCGAGGCCGCGGCGCGCGCCGCGCACATCCACGACTTCATCGCCGCGCAGCCGCTGGGCTACGACACTGTGGTCGGCGAGCGCGGGCTGAAGCTCTCCGGCGGTGAGAAGCAGCGCGTGGCGATCGCCCGCACGCTGCTGAAGAACCCGCCGATCCTGATCTTCGACGAGGCCACTTCGGCGCTGGACTCGGCCAACGAGCGCGCGATCCAGGCCGAGCTCAAGAGCGCGGCGGAGGGGAAGACCGCGCTGGTGATCGCGCACCGGCTGTCGACCATCGTCGACGCGCACCAGATCGTCGTGCTGCAGCAGGGCCGGGTCGCCGAGCGCGGCACGCACGGCGAGCTGCTGGCGCTGGAGGGCGTGTACGCGCGCATGTGGCGGCTGCAGCAGAGCCAGCCGGACCCGGCGCCGCCGCTCGAGGCCACGCCGCCGGCCTGATTTGCGAAAGTCCATCCGGGCGAGGGTGAGCCCTCAGCCCGGTCGGCGGGGCGTCTGGCTACACTGGTCGCGTGGAGACCAAGTGGCTCGAAGACTTCGTCAGCCTGGCCGAGACGCGCAGCTTTTCGCGCTCGGCCCAGCTGCGGCATGTGACGCAACCGGCCTTTTCGCGCCGCATCCAGGCGCTGGAAGCCTGGGCGGGTGTCGACCTGGTCGACCGTTCGTCGTACCCGACCCGGCTGACCCCCGCCGGGCAGACCCTGCTGCCCCAGGCGCTGGAGGTGCTGGGCAGCCTGCAGGCGGCGCGCAACCTGATGCGCGGGCACCAGACCTCGGGGCAGGACATGATCGAGTTCGCGGTGCCGCACTCGCTCGCGTTCACCTTCTTCCCGCACTGGGTGATGGAGCTGCGCCAGCGCTTCGGCGCCTTCAAGAGCCGGCTGGTGGGCCTGAACGTGCACGACGCGGTGATGCAGCTCACCGAAGGCTCATGCGACCTGCTGCTGGCCTACCACCACCCCTCGCAGCCGCTGCAGCTCAACCCCGAGCGCTACGAGATGCTCAGCCTCGGCCACGAGACGTTGGCGCCCTACGCCAAGGCGGACGCCGACGGCGCGCCGCTGTTTCGCCTGCCCGGGCGCTTGCACGAGCCGGTGCCCTACCTGGGTTACGCCTCGGGCGCCTACCTGGGCCGGCTGGTCGACCTGATGCTCAAGCAGGCCGGTGAAGCGCTCTACCTCGACCCGATCTACGAGACCGACATGGCCGAGGGCCTGAAGGCGATGGCGCTGGAGGGGCATGGCGTGGCCTTCCTGCCCGCCAGCTCGGTCAAGAACGAGCTGCGCGCGCGCCGCTTGCTGCCCGCCGGCCCGCGCCAGAACGGCGCGCCGGTGTTCGAGGTGACCATCGAGGTGCGCCTGTACCGCGAGCGGCCCGAGAACGGCCGCCACGTTCCCAAGCCGGCGGCGCAGGCGCTTTGGGCCTTCCTGAGCGGTCAGCAGCGCAGCCCCGCAGCCGCAGCAGGCAACGGGCCGGGCGTGGCCGCGCCCGCTGCGGTGGTGGCGGCGGACGGCGCTTCGTCGCGTTCCTGAGACGCCTTCCTGCTGCGCCCGCCTGCACGCCGCGTGGCGGCGGGCTATGCTGGCTGGCCTGTGTGGTTCGTCACGACGACGGCGGCCGCCCCCTGGCCCGCTGGTTCCCTGATTTCCCCTGATCCACCGGCCCCTCCGATGCCGTTCCCGCCCCTGGGCGGTCCGTGTTGCGCGAAAGGTTTTCCGATGAAGCTCTCCCTCCTGTCCCTGCTCGGTGCCGCGTCGCTGGCCCTGCTCGCCCCCGCCGCGCACGCGGGCAAGACGCTGGACGCGATCAAGGCGCGCGGCCAGGTGGTCTGCGGCGTGTCCACCGGCGTGGCCGGCTTCTCCGCCGCGGACTCCGCCGGCAACTGGACCGGCCTGGACGTGGACGTCTGCCGCGCCATCGCCACCGCGACGCTGGGCGACCCGGCCAAGGTCAAGTTCGTGCCGCTGACCTCGCAGCAGCGCTTCACCGCGCTGCAGTCCGGCGAGGTGGACATCCTCTCGCGCAACACCACCTTCACGCTCACCCGCGACGCCTCGCTGGGCCTGAGCTTCGTCGGCGTGACCTACTACGACGGCCAGGGCTTCATGGTCCCGGCCAAGAGCAAGGTCAAGAGCGCCAAGCAGCTCAAGGGCGCCACGGTCTGCGTGCAGTCCGGCACCACCACCGAGAAGAACCTGACCGACTTTTCCCGCGCCAACAATCTGAACGTCAAGCCGGTGGTGTTCGAGAAGTTCGAGGCCGCCAACGCCGCCTACTTCTCCGGCCGCTGCGCCGCCTACACGACGGACGCCTCGGGCCTGGCCTCGGTGCGCAACAAGGAATCCAAGAGCCCGGCCGACCACGTCATCCTGCCCGAGCTGATCTCCAAGGAGCCGCTGGGCCCGCTGGTGCGCCGCGGTGACGACGAGTGGGCCGCGATCGCCCGCTGGGTGATCTACGGGCTGGTCGAGGCCGAGGAGTACGGCATCACCCAGGCCAACGTCGATAAGCTCAAGGCCGAGAGCAAGGACCCGGTGGTGATGCGCCTGCTGGGCACCTCCGAGGACACCGGCAAGCTGCTGGGCCTGGAGCGCGACTGGCTGGGCAGCGCGGTCAAGGCGGTGGGCAACTACGGCGAGGTCTTCGAGCGCAACGTCGGCCCGAAGTCGCCGGTGGCGCTGCCGCGGGGCCTGAACAACCTCTGGAACCACGGCGGCATCGTCTACGCGCCGCCGGTGCGCTGAGCCGCACCCGGTTCTCGATCGGGTAACCGAGGGGTGATGGAGTCACCGACGCAGCCGGTGCCGCGCGCGGCTGGGGCGAGCCGCTGGTCCTGGCGCAGCCGGCGCCTGCGCGGCTGGGTCTACCAGGGGCTGGCTGTGGCCGTGCTCGGCCTGCTGGTGGCGCTGCTGCTGCACAACACGCTGACCAACCTGCGCGCGCGCGGCATCCAGAGCGGCTTCGGCTTCCTGCTGGACCCGGCGGGCTTCGACATCGGCGAGGCGCTGATCCGCTACGAGTCGATGGACAGCTACCTGCGCGCCTTCGCGGTGGGCGGGCTCAACACCCTGCGCGTCGCACTGGTGGGCATCGTGCTGGCGACGCTGCTGGGCGCGCTGCTGGGCGTCGGCCGCTTCGCGCGCAACGCGCTGCTGCGCGGAGTCTGCCAGGTCTACGTCGAGGCCTTCCGCAACATCCCGCTGCTGCTGCAGCTGCTGACCTGGTACCTGCTGCTGACCGAGTGGCTGCCCGCGGCCGATGAGGCGCTGCGCCTGGGCGACGGGCTGCTGGTTAGCAAGAATGGCCTGTCACTGCCCTGGCCAATCTGGCCGCCGGACGGGAGCTGGCCCACGGGCTGGAGCTGGCCGGTGGTGGACGGCCTGTCCATCCAGGGCGGGGCCTCGCTGACGCCGGAGTTCCTGGCGCTGCTGCTGGGCCTGACGCTGTACACCGCGGCCTTCATCGCCGAGGTGGTGCGCGCGGGCATCGCCGCGGTGCCCGCCGGGCAGGTCGAGGCGGCCGCCAGCCTGGGGCTGCCGCGCGGGGTGACGCTGCGCCGCGTCATCCTGCCGCAGGCGCTGCGGGTGATCGTGCCGCCGCTGACCAGCCAGTACCTGAACCTGACCAAGAACTCCTCGCTGGCGGTGGCCATCGGCTACCCCGACGTGGTGTCGATCGCCAACACCTCGCTGAACCAGACCGGCCGCGCGGTCGAGTGCATCGCGATGATCATGGCCGTCTACCTCGGGCTGTCGCTGCTCACCGCGGCGGCGATGAACGCCTACAACCGCCGCGTGGCGATCCGGGAGCGCTGAGGTCTCATGGCCATTGCTCAGGCACCGATCGCCGCCCGGCCCGCGCCCCCGGTTCCGCAGGGGTGGCGGGGCGCCTGGGTCTGGGCGCGGCGCGAGCTCTTCGGCAGCGCGCTCAGCAGCGCCTTCACGCTGCTGGCGCTGGGCCTGCTGATCTGGCTGGGCTGGGGCCTGCTGCAGTGGGGGCTGCTGAACGCCGTCTTCGGCGCCGACCTGGCGGCCTGCCAGGCCGCGCGCGGGCAGGGCGCCTGTTGGGGCGTGCTGGCCGAAAAGGGCCGGCTGGTGCTGTTCGGCCGCTACCCGCTGGCCGAGCAGTGGCGCGCCGAGGCGGCCACCGCGCTGCTGCTGGCGCTGATCGGGGCGAGCGGGCTGCGCCGCTGCTGGCGGCCCTGGCTGCTACCGCTGTGGGTCGCCGGCCTGGCGCTGGTCTTCGCGCTGCTGCGCGGCGGCGTGGCCGGGTTGAGCGGCGTCACCACCGACCTCTGGGGCGGCCTGCCGCTGACGCTGCTGCTGGCCACGCTGGGCATCGCGCTGGCCTTTCCGTTGGCGGTGGCGCTGGCGCTGGGGCGGCGCTCCGAGCTGCCCGCGATCCGCACGCTGTGCGTGCTCTACATCGAGCAGGTGCGCGGCGTGCCGTTGATCTCGCTGCTGTTCATGGCGAGCTTCCTCTTTCCGCTCTTCCTGCCGGTGGGGCAGACGCCGGACGTGCTGCTGCGCGTGCTGGCGGGCATCGCGCTGTTCGCCGCGGCCTACCTGGCCGAGACGGTGCGCGGCGGCCTGCAGGCCATCCCCCGCGGCCAGGTGGAGGCGGCGCAGTCGCTGGGCCTGGGCTGGTGGGTGATCCAGCGCCGCGTGGTGCTGCCGCAGGCGCTGGCGCTGGTGGTGCCGGGGATCATGAACAGCTTCATCGGCGTGTTCAAGGACACCTCGCTGGTGACCATCGTCTCGCTCTACGAGCTGACCGGCGCGCTGGGCCTGGCGCTGAACTCCGACGCCGACTGGCGGCCCTACATGCTGGAGGGCTACCTCTTCATCGCCGCGATCTACTTCGCCGGCTGCTTCACGATGTCGCGCTACAGCCTCTGGGTCGAGGCCCGTCTGGCGCGCAGCCGCGCGCGTTGAGCGCGCTCAGCGCGGGCATCGACCCCTGGACACTCCGCCGATGACCGAGCCCCTGATTCGCTTCGACCGCGTCAACAAATGGTACGGCGCGCAGTTCCACGTGCTGCGCGACATCACGCTCGACGTTGCCGCGGGCGAGCGCATCGTCGTTTGCGGGCCCTCGGGCTCGGGCAAGTCCACGCTGATCCGCTGCATCAACGGCCTGGAGCCCTACCAGGGTGGGCGCCTGACGGTGGCCGGCGAGACGCTGGGCGACGACGTGAAGGCGCTGGAGCGGGTGCGCCGCCAGGTGGGCATGGTGTTCCAGCAGTTCAATCTCTTCCCGCACCTGACGGTGCTGGAGAACCTGACGCTGGCGCCGATCTTCGCCGCGCGCGAGTCCCGCGCCGAGGCCGAGGCCCGCGCGCTGCAGCAGCTCGAGCGCGTGCGCATCGCCGACCAGGCGCACAAGTACCCGCTGCAGCTCTCGGGCGGGCAGCAGCAGCGCGTGGCGATCGCCCGCGCGCTGTGCCTGCGCCCGCGCGTGATGCTTTTCGACGAGCCCACCTCCGCGCTGGACCCGGAGATGATCCAGGAGGTGCTCGACGTGATGATCGAGCTGGCCGGCCAGGGCATCACGATGCTCTGCGTGACGCACGAGATGGGCTTCGCCCGCGCGGTGGCCGACCGGGTGATCCTGATGGATGAGGGGCAGATCGTCGAGACCGCGCCGCCGGCCGAGTTCTTCGACCGGCCGCAGCACCCGCGCACGCGCGACTTCCTCTCGCGCATCCTCGGGCACTGATGGGGGAGACACGGGGGGATCTCGGGCGGTGGCCTGCCTAGAATGGCACGGTGTAGTTTCGTTTCCTTTCAACCTTTTCTAGCTCGGAGCGTGCATGAAGAAATCTCTCCTGGTCCTGGCGGCGCTGATGGCGTTTGGGGCAGCGCAGGCCGATACGCTGAAGAAGATCAAGGACAGCGGCTCGATCTCGCTGGGCGTGCGGGAATCGTCCGGCCTGTCCTACACGTTGGGCAACGGCAAGTACGTGGGCTTTCACACCGAGATGGCCGAGCACGTGATCGCCGACCTGCAAAAGCAGCTCGGCCTAGCCAAGCTGGAGGTCAAGTACCAGCCCGTCACCTCGCAGAACCGCATCCCGCTGGTGCAGAACGGCACCGTCGACCTGGAGT